>JBEKQR010000040.1:0-16092 GCA_049519515.1 Candidatus Korobacteraceae bacterium | reverse complement strand
TCCCATCAAAGCCATCGACCAAGCAGCTAAGTCAATTGAAAGACGAGCAAGAAAAGAACTCGGCGATAGATACAGCGATACCCTGGCAGAGCCAGTGGAACTCATTATTCGCTCGACAGACGCGATGAAGGTCTTGGGAAATGTGACATTTAGCCTGCTTGATCACGAGAAGAGGAGAGCAAGTCAAGTAGAAATACACCAAATAATAGAGTCGGTCGTGAAAACCTACGCGCCGTTTTTGCAGGAACGGGACGTCGATGTCGCAACCGTCCTTGCCAGCGGAAACCCATATTTGAGAGGAAGCAAGGCCGCCATCGAATCGATTATCACAAACTTTCTGAACAACAGCCTAGTGTGGTTTGAGAAAGTCCACGTTAGGAAATACAAGATAGAAATTCGGACAGAAGTCTCCAATGGGAACTTGCGAATTCGTTTTGATGACAATGGCCCCGGACTAGAAGGAATCGATCCAGACGATGTCTGGCTTGCAGGTGAGACAACGCGGCCTAACGGAACCGGTTTAGGCTTGACCATTGTTCACGATGCGGTGAAAGATCTGGGCGGAACGGTTAAGGCTCAGGCACATGGCTTTCTGGGAGGTGCCTGTTTCACCGTAGAATTGCCCATCCTTGGAAAGTGAAATGGCTCTGAACATACAGGGACAAAACATTTCGCGCGTGCAGGTAATTGACGACGATCCTACGGCAAGGCGGGCGATGGCATTCACGATCACAGATGCCAATCTTGAGGCATTGCCGGCTGACGGACCTTTGCCAAAGCTGAGAGAGTTTGTCAAGTCCACGAAGAGACAGGTTGATGCAGTAGTCAGTGATCACCGGCTCAAGCAGGGGCACTACGCGACGTTTAATGGCGCGGAAGCCGTCGCAGAACTCTATAACGCTCACTGCCCGGCAGTGCTATGTACCCGATGGAGTACGGCGGACATCGACGCTATCCGTCAATACATTCCATTCATACCGTCTCTCATCTCTATTGATGAGGTTAATCCCGAAACCATTGCAACCGGATTCGCGCGTTGCATAAGTGAGTTCAAGAGTGAGCCAGTTCCTAGCAGGAGAGCGTGGCGAACCCTTCTGCGGGTTGAATCGGTTGAGGTCGGGTCCAAACCTGCCTTATTCTATGTGGCGATTCCAGGGTGGGATTCTAAAGAAATTATCCGCTTGCCGTTAGACCTCATTCCGTACCAGCGCAGGACGTTGCTCAAGCCCGGATTTCGTTTTTTCGCGAGCGTCAACAAGGGAGCGGAGCAACCCGAAGCCCTATTTTTCACTAATTTTGAGTTTCCGGTTAAGGGCAAATCAAAATGACCGAGCCGACCGTTTCTATACTAGATGTCGGTCATGGAAACTGCGCCGTCTTGATTGACGATAAAGTTGTTGTGATCGATGCAGGTCCGGGAACCACCCTGCTAGATTTCCTGGAGAAGGAGGGGGTTACAGAAGTTGGCGTCGTCCTGATTTCGCATGCAGACGAAGACCATATAAAAGGCCTCGTGAGCCTTTTGGAGTCCAAAACGGTAACGGTTCAGATTATCCGAATTAATTCTGATGCAGTCAAAGCATCGCCGACCTGGAACGACCTAACGTATCTCTTGGACGAAGCGAATAAGGCGGGCAAAATTCAATTCGACGTTGGCTTAACCACAAATCAAACCGGACAGTTCGATACCGCAGCAATAAGAATCGAGATTTTGGCTCCAAGCCCTGGTCTTGCAGTCAAAGGACCTGGAAGCTACGACCATAAAAAGAGAAAGCTAACGAGCAACTCAAGCAGCGCGGTCGTCCGGCTGCTGAGGGATGGAAGACCACTGCTCTTGCTTCCTGGAGATATTGACGAAATCGGACTCGCAAATCTTCTGGAAAGTAACTCTGATATTTCGGCAGAGACCGTAGTGTTTCCGCATCACGGCGGGGGAGCAGCCAGTATCGGTCTGTCGGCATTCGCCACCAGCTTCTTCAACGCAAGCAAGCCAGAGAAATTGATTTTTTCGATTGGGCGAGGCAGATACGACACGCCAAGGCGTGAGATCGTTGCTGCAGTGCGGGGTCTATCTACCACCGTGCGAATCTTATGTACTCAGTTGTCAGAGCATTGCGCAAGTCTACTTCCTTCCACAGAACCGAGCCATCTTTCAGGCAAGACTTCGAAGGGAAGCGAATTTCGTAGGTGCTGCGCAGGCACAATTTCGTTACTTCTCAAGGGAAAGGGAACATCTGTTTCCCCCATCCTGAAAGCCCACATGGATTTCATAGCGAGTTCAGCTCCGACTGCCTTGTGCGTTAAGCAACCTCCGAAGGCTCACGAATAATTGAGGCAACGCATTGCCTTCCTCCGAATGTTCGCGTGTAAATCTTCCAGCTACAAGTCAAGAATGTCGAGCGATCTTATGTTTCTTTGTGACCAGCCGCATCCGGGGAAGTACCAACAAGTTCCGCCAGCGCCAGCCAATGCCGTGGATGCGGGCGATAGCCCCGTCGAATCCGGCCTGCAAACGCTTTCGAAACGCCAATTACCGATGCAACGGCCTTGTTTGTCATTGGCGCGAGCAGCGGTTGAATCTTCTGCTCGTATACCTCTTCTGTGAGCCAAGCCGGATGGCTGGATATTGTCCAAGAGCTGCGGTCCTTGGAGTGTTGGCGTTGTTTAGCGCCTTCCTTGGCGCGCGCTTCTGGGGTACGGCTAAACTCACGGCCAATGCGAGCGATCTCCACCATGCGTTCGGCTGAGACGCTCCTGGCGCACTCACCGCAGTGAATGTGGTCGGGTGCTATTTCCTTTCCGCAACCACGGCAAAGGCTCTGCGGGCGCGGAGCGCGCGGGGGAACCGGGGCAGGTTCGCTGGCTCTGGCTTCCCTCTTGTGACGCTGTGTCAGCCGGGTCGGAGGCGGGGAATTGTAATCAACCTTTCGCCTTCCCGACCACAGCGTCCGCGCGACCCATTCGGCGAATGGTGCGACACCGCGTCTCCACATCGGCACAGTGTCTGCCAAGCGCACGGCAAGTTGGGCCATCAGGCGACAGTTGCCGTTCCGCTGCTCAAAGAACGATTCCCGGCTGAGTGGTTGTTGACTAATCCAATCCAGCACGTAAGCATCCACCAATGGCCGAACGGGTTCCATGAGATCGCATGCCAAACTGTCGCGGGCAGGCGTGTCCACGTGAATAAAGCCAAGACCTGGATCGAGTCCAAGCGCGGCAGCAGCGAGTCGGGCCTCTGATTCAAGCAGAGCGTAGAGGTAATTCAGCAGCGCATTCGCGGGGTTTACGGCGAGGCGAGGGGACCCGGACAATGGCGACTTGCGCGTGCCAAACGTCCGCCAGTGCTCAGGAACTCGCAGCAAGTCTTTCTTTGGAAAAGTGACTTGCACGTCCCACCACGCGGCCCAATACGCGGCAGCGCCCTTCGATTCCAGCGAACGGACCCTGTCCAAGGTGTCAGCCTCGGCGAGTTCCAGTCGGCAGTCTGCGATGGCTTGAGCTGTTGCGTTATCGTGCAGCTTGTCGCGCGCAACCCGTTCCTGCCCGACCAATTTGTGGCTGATCAATTCGCGCGCAATCGCTAGAGCCGCGCCGGTCTGTGTTGCCAATGCCTGAGCCCGGCGCAAACGGGCATCAGATGAGCGGACCGGCCCTGTCGTGGCGAGAACGGAGCCGTCCCGGTCTAGCATGACAAAGGCCGTATCCTGATCCGCAAGCCAACGTAACGCGGCAAGAGAAATAAGCCCATCAGCGCCAATGATCACGAGCCGCTCAAGCCCATGCCCGACACGGGGAAAACGGCCCTTATAGCGATCAGAGCCGATTCCATCCTCGACAACTAAATGGCCACGATCAACGCGAACACTGGTGCCGTAGCCGAAGAGGGTCACCACTCCCCGGCGCGGTTTCAGTGGTAATGGAATGCTGACGGATGGAGTTTCTGCTGTGCTGTCGCTGAATTTGCAGAATTGCGGAGATTGCGTTACGGTTTCTGTAGCTGCCATTGGAGCTTATACCTCCATGGTTGTTAGGGCTTGTCGTCTGCTCACAACAGGCGGCGAGCCCGCTTTTTATAGCTCTATTTTATCACGGCACGACATATACCTGTCTCATTTCTCTGCTAATTGAGTATCTATCGGTGTTTGTCTTGGGCACGGTCAAGCCACTCAAGTCCTCTCTCCCGCCGACCCTTTTGGGATGGTTTTACCGTCCTCGGGCTTGCTTGTGTCTTTTGCAAACAGTGATGTGAGAAATTGTAAAAAGAATTCTTCGAAACTCAACTCCGTTGTGAGTTCTGTCCGCTCTTTCCAAATTCGATTAACAGTCGAAAGACTGACTCCTAATTTCTTTGCGGCGTATTCTTTTGCTTCAGATTCACGGTGACCCTTAGAGATAAGACTCAGTACCAGTCTGCACGCTTGTCGCTTCGATTCACGATTCTTAAAGCTTTGTGGCCTACCACCTTGAGATTGAGGAAAGATTTGCGCAGCCGCGATTATCGCAGTTCCGAACATAGGTAGCGATTCTTTCAGGCCCACCAGGAGCCTGAGCTTTTGTTTTCTTTCTGGTTCTGGAATTTGCTCGACCAGCGCCACAAGATCAGGGCGGCTCATGGCGCCTACCATCTCGCACCCTCTTGCCAGATTTGCTAATAGAACAGCTCCATTCTTGCATTTTGTCCGAAATGCTTCGTAATCCGTTTGGCCCAGAGCCGTCACTATTTCATCGATCTCATGCAATATTTGTTCTGTGATTGTGATTTCCATATGCCATAACTCCAGCCAAGTTATGAATGATACCGTACCAAAACTTCCCTTTGGTTTTGAATCAAATAAAACAAAACCAAGGGACTTGTTAAGCCGCAAGAAATAAAGAAACTAAGAGTGTGAAAAAGAATACTCCAAAGCGCAAGCAAACAGCAGGCAAAAAGCGACGGTATCGGTTTACAAAACCCAAATACCGTTCCCCGAGGACAGCAGCCCAATACCATGCAAAGTCCGACAAGTTCAAGATCACTTGGGAACGCGTACTCGCCGTGATCTCGAAAATGCGGAGCGAAAAGGTCTCGCTTCGTCAAGCCTCACGGGATGCCGGGATCAGCCCGAGTACCGTGGTCCGCTGGGGCGGTCCGGCACTGCGAAAACGAAAGAGCGGCAAATATGTTGCGAAGGCAAAAGACAATCTGCTGCGCGGCTTGATGATCCCGACACCCGAAGGGCCACGCGAGATAGCCCTGCGCGGTTCCGAGCAAGCTAGCCAGCTTGGGAAGTATTGGAATGCCGTGCATCGCTACCTTGAGATAGGCGACGCATCGCGGCTCAAAAACTTCCGCGGCAAAAGCATCAAGGATGCAAACGGCGTGGAATTCCCGTTGCTGACCGATCGTGCGGTTTTGATGCGCCTGGGGTCGGCTGGCGAGTTGTCCTTCGAATCACTGTATGCAAGGAGTGCGTGATGCGTTCAAAACTACCACTCCGTAACTCGATAAGTGCGTACCAGCGCAAAGCTGTGGCCGCCCGGCGCGTCGGCGAAGACGCGAGGTGTTCATGCGGCGAAACGCGACCAGAGGCTTTGATAGCTGGGACCAACCCGATCACATGCGAAGAATGCAAACGTAGAAGTAACGGGGGAATAACTATGGACAACCATCACTTTGCGGGAGAAGCAAACAACCCTTTAACGGTGCCGGTACCGGCAAACGATCATCGCGCAATTTTGAGCGTCGCTCAGTACGACTGGTGCAAGCACACTCTCGAAAACCCAGACGGTAGCCCCGTGCTCGCCGCTGCCGGGTGCATCCGGGGATTTGTCGATTGGATTGTATACCTTATCGAAAAAGGAGTGCTGTGGATAGCAGACCTGCTAGAGAGTTTGGAAGCGTTCTTAACCGAAAAATTTGGGCCAAAATGGTGGATCGGTACGCCTTTGGCTCAATTCGCAACGAAAGGATAAGTACCAATGTCGCAAATCACATCATTGCCGATTGCTGTCCGCGTTTATCCCGAGCCGGAGCGTGCGAAGCCAGAAAATACTAAGCCTTCACGCACCCGTCATCACAAAACGTGGAAGCGTCCCGACGCCATGCTGGTGTTTGACACCGAGACACGGATTGATGCAACCCAGCGCCTCACCTTTGGAAGCTACCGCTTTATCGTAGCTGGTGAATGTCTGGAAGAAGGGCTGTTCTATGACAACGCCCTGCCAGAGCAAGACCGCAAAGTTCTTGATCAATACGTCGCTACCCATCGGGCGGAATCCGTCAACGGAAAACTACAGTTGTTAACACTTCGCCAATTCCTTGCGAAAGTTGGCCAGGCCGCTTACAAGGGCCGGTGCCTGCTGGTCGGATTTAATCTGCCGTTCGACCTGTCCCGCGTTGCATATGACTTCACAACAGCACGTGGAAACTTTGCGGGCGGATTCTCCCTCGGGATTTGGTCATACCTCGATGGAATGGATTGTGAACTGGTAAATCTGCACCGACCCAGAATTGCCATTAAGCATATTGATGGTAAACGAGCACTTATAGGTTTTACCGGGTGCTGCAGACCGGATGACACAGACCTGATTCCTGAAGATTCCGAAACTGGCGAACCCGAGAAAGGTTATATATTTCCCGGTCACTTTCTGGACCTGCGTAAGCTGGCATATGCGCTAACCGATAAGGGATATTCTTTGGAATCAGCCTGTGAAGCGTTTGGCGTGGAACACGGAAAGCAAAGCACAGACCGTCATGGCGAAGTTACGGAAAGCTATATTGATTACAACCGGCGTGATGTTTTAGCGACGGCAGAGTTAGCAGTTAAGCTGCTGGAAGAATATGACAAACATCCAATACCACTTATGGTTACACAAGCATATTCGCCAGCCTCGATTGGCAAGGCGTACCTAAAAGGAATGGGAATTAATCCAATTCTTGAACGACAGCCTGATTTTCCGAAAATGTATCTCGGATATGCACAATCTGCATTTTTTGGTGGGCGTACCAGCGCACATATCAGAAAAACACCGGTTCCGGTTGTATATACGGATTTTCTTTCGATGTATACCACGGTCAACAGCCTCATGGGTCTTTGGCAATTCGTGAAAGCTCGCGAAATCAAAATTGTTGAGCACTGCACGGCAGAAATAATTGAATTTCTGACAAAACTGCCTGCAAATGATTTATTTATCCTGGCAAGCTGGAATAAATTGGCAGCGTTTGTGCAAATAATTCCAGATGGCGATATTTTGCCGTCGCGCAGCAAATACGGTGAAGCAAGCAATGATTGGCAGGTAGCGGTAAATTATATTTCCGCTAGCAATGATAGTTTGCAAAATGCACTATGGTATTCGCTTCCCGACATTGTTGTATCTGTAATTCTGACTGGCCGCATTCCCAAAATCATCGATGCCTTTCGACTGGAACCGGTCGGCACACTGGCGGAATTAAAACCAATTCGACTGCGCGGGGCCATCGAAGTTGACCCCCGGCAACAGGATTTCTTTAAAGTCGTAATTGAGGAACGTAAACGACTGGCGTCGCGCAACGACATTTCACAAATTGAAAAGGATCGTCTCAATAAAGCACTAAAGGTTCTCGCAAACTCAACCAGTTACGGCATTTATGCAGAAATGAAGCGGCAGGAATCGGATCAGCCGGTAAACGTCATTTGCTATGGTATCGATCCGCAACCGTTTCCCTGTCGCGTTGCTCACCCGGAAATACCCGGCAAATATTGCTTTCCACCGCTCGCATCGCTCATTACGGGCGGAGCCCGTCTAATGCTGGCGTTGCTTGAAAATTGCGTCTGCGAATTGGGCGGTACGTATGCAATGGAAGATACGGACTCAATGGCGATTGTTGCCACTGAACACGGCAAAAAGATTCCGTGTCCTGGGGGCCCCTATCGTATGAAAGACGGGCGCTCGGCAATCAAAGCGCTTTCGAGGGAGCAGGTTAAGCAGATTGCAGAGCGATTTGCGGACCTGAATCCTTATGACCGCTCGGCTGTCCCAGGATCAATCCTGAAAATTGAGGAAGATAATTGTGACCCAAAAACCAGCCAGCAAAGGCAGCTTTACTGTTTTGCAATTTCCGCCAAGCGGTATGCATTATTTCTCAAAGACCAAAACGGAATGCCTGCACTGTTACAAAAGGGCATAAACAATCATGATGATCGCTGGTCAGAGCACGGCTTGGGGCACCTGCTGAATCCGACTGACCCAGAGAGCGCAGACCGCAAATGGATTGGGCAGGCGTGGCACAACATGATCCGGAAAGCATTAAGACTGCCAGTAAAAGAGTTGGGGGTCGAGGACCGGCCTGCTGTCGGGCGCGTGTCCGTTAGCAGTCCTGCTGTGATGCGGCCTTTGGCGGCTTTGAACGCAGGAAAAAGCTACGCCGCCCAAATTAAGCCGTTCAATTTCCTCTTGAGCTGCCATACAAGGGCGTTCGGCCAGCCAACGGGCGCAGACCCAGCGCGCTTCCATCTGATAGCTCCGTATGAATCAAATCCCGGGGAATGGCTAAAGCGTCCCTGGATTGATCAATATTCAGGAAAGTCTTACCGCATTACAACCGCTGGCCATTATGGCACCCGGCAGGCGGCGCGCGTCAAAACGTATGGCGATGTTCTTCGCGAATACGAATTTCACCCGGAATCGAAGTGCGCTGATGCTGACGGAAACACCTGTGAAAAGCAGACCGTCGGCCTGCTCCAGCGTCGGCATATTCGCATCGACCAGATCAAATTCATCGGCAAGGAGTCGAATCAGCTTGAAGCTGTCGATGCGGGTCTAATACATTCGGAACAAAGCGTTTATACCGAATATATCGACCCAAGACGCGACGAATGGCAGACGAAGATATTGCCAGCCCTAAAAGCCTTGCCGCTGTCGCAATTGATCAGGGAGAGCGGCCTTTCCCGCCGGGCACTGCTGGATGTTCGGGCGGGACGCAGCAGGCCGCATCCTGACAATCAAAAGAGACTTGTGCGGATAGTCAGCACCTCGGTTTGAGGTTTGCCGTAATTGTTTGCTGGTCCGACAAATCGGGCAATCTCAGCACGTCGTCCTCGCGTGACTTACACTAGTTGCACCGTGCTCTGTGCAAAGGTCGTAAGTTACGATAATGCCTGTTAGCACTCTTCATCGCGGATCGCGCTTGCAACGTCGGAAAGCGCGACAGGCTTCCAGGCATCGGTGGTTCGCGGATTGAGTCTGGTATTCAAAGAAAAAGGGCTGCGACCAATTCAGCAGCCCTGCCCTTGCATGCATTAGACGGCTCACGCAAATTGCCGCAATCCCAGTAATTAAACTTTCCCTTTTCAGGACCGCAGTTCCGCGCTACCCTTGAGGAACAATCCTGGGCCAATTAGCCACCAAGCGCCCCCTTGCAGAAGCATGGGGAATTAGGGTGTTGTCTTGTTGCAAGCGGGTAGCACGACTTAACTCCGAGGAGGAACTTCTAATGACCACGCGCCGAGATTTTCTTAAAGGAGCCTCTGCCGCTGCGGCTGGAGTAGTGTTTTCCAGTTGCGGAATGCTCGAAGCTGCCCACGCCCAACAGTCCGGCGGGCGCCGCCTGCCTATCGTCGTCAAGGGCAAGCGCATCAAGACCATCGACGTCCACTCCCACTGCTACATCCGCGAAAGCACGTCGCTGCTTGGCGCCGCCGAGGAGTCTAAACTCCTGCCGCCTATCATCGGCGCGCCGGAGACCTACCTTGGGATTGAGAAGCGCTTCAAGGCCATGGACGCGCAGGCCGTCGATATGGAAGTGCTCTCGATCAACCCCTTCTGGTACGGCAAGGACCGTGACCTCGCCGGCCAGATCGTAAAAATCCAGAATGAAAAACTGGCTGAACTTTGTGCCGCGCATCCGGATCGCTTCGCCGCCTTTGCCTCGCTGACATTGCAAGCGCCGGACCTCGCTGTGCAGGAACTGGAAACCGCCATCAAGCGGCAGGGCCTGCGCGGCGCTGCCATCGGCGGCGTTGTCAACGGCGTGGAATTCTCCGACCCAAAATTCCATCCGGTCTGGGCGAAAGCGGAAGAACTCGGCGTGGTCCTGTTCATTCATCCTACGGGCATTCCGGAACTCTCCAAGCGCTTATCCGGCAATGGCTGGCTCACCAATACGATCGGCAACCCTCTGGAAACCACCATCGCACTGTCACATTTGATTTTCGATGGCACCCTAGACCGCTTCCCTGGCCTGAAGGTCCTCAGCGCCCATGGCGGCGGCTACCTGGCATCTTACGCAGACCGTTCCGACCACGCCTGCCTCGTTGCCCCTGCCATCTGCGATTCCAAAGTTGCCCTGAAAAAGAAGCCCACCGAGTATCTGAAGCAGCTTTATTTTGACTCGCTGGTCTTTACCCCCGAAGCTATGCGCCATCTCGCCCGCCAAGTCGGCGTCAGCCAGATCGTCTTGGGCAGTGACTATCCCTACGCTTGGCAGTTACACCCGGTAGACCATATCTTCGCCTGTACCTTCCTCAGCAACGAGGAAAAAGCTGCTATACTCAACAACACTGCCGCGAAGTTGCTCAACATCCGGACATAGCAATAACAGGCAGGCGGATGGGACAGTCAAAGAATGGGACCGAGAACGCTAGGGCAGCAGGGTGACATTCGCCCTGCTGTTTTCCTTTTGGGGCAGAATACTCATTGTTGATAAATCGTCATCTCACTTGTTACGAGTCCCACCCCCACACGCACACGCAACAACACCGCACACCGCAGCGCCGCTCCCACCCAACTCACCATCGCGGCTTCGCCCCGGTCCCCGGCCCCAGGACCCCCCGCACTGAAAATGCACGGCCCGCAAACACGCGCACACGTTTGCGCAATCGCAGTACACGCGTATTTGCTCGCGCATGATCAGGCCACAGGCCCCACCGCCCGCACGGAATTGTTTTAGTTTTTTTACCTGTTTTGGGGTTGGTGATGTAAGTCACAGCTGATTTGTGACAAGGAGGGGGAGGGCAGTTTTGAAGCGCCCTATATACTATCCCGTCAAACAGAGCGGGGGGTAGTATCCTTCGGGAGAAATTCGGCTACACCCCGCGCGCTCCGCCGCCGACTGCCCCTTCACCACGTCCACCGTCGTCGCGATCGTGTCACTTCTCCGGTGGTTATATTTGATGATCTCGTAATTGTATTTTTCGCCCTGCTTCATCGCACCACCACAGGACCACAACGTTATTTTTCAGCAGCTTCCAATGTGTTACACTCCACGGCATAATGACTACAAAAACTCATCCCCTCGTGGAAGTCTTTGGTTTTCCCTTGGATAATTTCTCCTTCGAGGCAGTCCGCTACCGCGAGAAGAAATTATGTCCCTTCAATAACAAGGTGCCCAATTGCACAAAAGACAAGGCGAATGATCCCCTTGGAACTTGCTGTGTTTTGGCGGGCAACGGTGTTGCAATCACCTGCCCGATTCGGTTCCGTCAAAACTGGATTATTGCCGATGACGGCGCCGATTTCTTTTTCCCAGCGAACGCAAAATGGACATCGCTCACCGAAGTCCGCCTAAAAGACAAAACCGGGAAATCCGCGGGCAATATAGATCTTGTTCTTGTCTCCTATGACGGCCACGGGAAGGTTACTGATTTTGGCGCCCTCGAAGTTCAGGCCGTATATATTTCCGGTAATATCCGAAAGCCGTTCGAATACTACATGAAGGACCAGAAAAACCGGGCGAAGATGAACTGGAAAGGCGAGCAGTGGTGGCCGGCACCAGATTACCTGTCTTCATCCTGGAAGCGCCTCGCACCGCAACTCATTTACAAGGGCGGCATCATCAATGCCTGGCACAAAAAGGCGGCCGTCGCCCTTGATCAGGGCTTTTTCGACACGCTCCCCAAGCTCGCCGAGGTCCCCAAGGCGCAAGCCGAGATTGCATGGCTCGTTTACGATCTGGAAGAATCGAAGAGTACCGATGCAGTGTTCCGACTCGTGCGGCGGCGGACTGTCTATACCCTCCGTCCGGATGCCCCTTATGAGACGGAATTACCTCCGGCAATATCGCAGGAAGAATTCTTGTGCCAGATCGAAGCTGAACTCGAAAGAATCGCGGTTTAGAAGGACAAAGTGAAATCCGAGCCGGATAGATCGTGCAAGATGGAAATTGAGCGCATGCTCAAGAACTCCCAAACTAAGGTCATCGTACCCATAGTTACTTTGGGTCTGGTTCGCGAGTACTGCGCTACAAAGAATGTGCATTTTTCGGATTCCGATATCCGGAAGGCATATGAGGCAGCCGTCAAGCAGATGAAAGTCTTTCTCGGACACGATATGCACATCGGTGCAAGATACTACGATGCTTATGGCTCCCGTATGTCTCGGTATCGTGTTTTGGAGCAGGTGGGGCATCTCAAATACCGTCTATTGCCCCCGTACACCGAGCAAGCACCTCTCCTTTGCGATTGGATCCCAGAGCGAATAAAGCAGCATATTGAGGAACGTTTGGGCATTGTGCCCCTTCTGCATGAGTCCACTACACGTGCAAAATTGGCTGAATCACAGGAGCACTTCCTAAGGTTAATTCGGGAACACATTGGCAAGACCCCGGCCAATTTCGAAATTCTTAGTTTCGCCGTAATGAAAGTCCATTTGGAGAAATTCGCTTGCAAAATCTACCGTGACACGCGAACTTCGGCCCACGACAAGGGCGTAGACCTTTCCACCAACTTCGGAGTCGTCTACCAGGTCAAGAAACTAAGGATCTATTCCACGGCTGAGGCCGCTCAGGTTTACGCTGAGCTGAAGCTGAATTTTGATCGGGAACGACTGCAGGATGGAAACGTGATTCTCGTCATCGACGACATTTCCGAAGAAGTAAAGCAATACCTCATCAACATGAAGGTGCAGTCCATCAGCAAGGACCAGATACTGAAGATGGTTGCGAACTTTGATGAACCGGAGGATCGGCAGAAAGTCTTACGGATTATCTACGAAGAGTTCCGCAGAGACTACTCCAGCCGTATTGCTTAACAGGTACATACCGGCCTGTCCGGCCTATCTGCAGCATTTTAGCCGACCAAATTCTTATGGTGGAACTCGACAAGGACGTTGCGGCGCTTTGGCACACAATGCTCTACTCCGAAACCGGACATACCATGGGGGAATCCTCGCCCCCGGAAGCGGTGTTTTGAAATACGGCGAGAATGGGAAGGGAATAAAATCCCGCTGGTACGCGCAAACACTTTACAAGCGAATCCAGAACATCAAGCACGTCCGCGACAAGATCACCTTTATTCAGGATGACGGTATCGAAACAATCAAAAAATATGCGGTTCAAGAATCCGCCGTCTTTTTCATTGATCCTCCCTACACCGCCGGGAAGAACGGCAAGCGTGCGGGAACGCGCCTTTATACCCACAACGAGCTTGACCATGAGGAACTGTTCGCCCAAGCCGAGAACATCACGGGCGACTTCCTTATGACCTATGACAACGCTGATGAAGTAATCCAAATGGCGAAGCGCCACGGTTTTGCGGAACGTACCATCTCAATGATGAACACCCACCATGCGACCATGCAGGAACTCGTCATCGGTCGTGATCTATCGTGGATTCCTTCCTAATCTTGGTCGGGTAGCCCACATTTGCCGCAGTTGGCAAATGTGGGGAGATTTATTTTTCATCCCACATTTAGGGCTGCGCCCTAAATGTGGGCCACTTGGACACAGGGGCTAAAAGCCCGTTCGTTTTCAGCAGCAATTCGCCGGACTGTAGCCCGGCGCTTCCACGATTAATTGCGAATAACTCCTATCCTTACACATCAACGATTTTTCCGCGGGTGCCCCAGGTTCCGCGCCGCGCTGTTCGGCGCTAACCTGGGGAATTAACCCACGTCAGCCCAAAAACAGGGCGGGACGTGGGGCACCCATAATTGAGAATTGTTAAGACTCTACCCTTCCACCTCAACGATCTTTCCGCTTTCGGCCGATTTGCCGATGGCCTCGAAGGCGGCGATGTTGGCCACCATCTCCTGGTGGGTGACCGGATAAGGCGCGCGTCCGGCGACCGCGTCGGCAAAAGCCTCGACGTTGGCCCTGACCATGGACATTCCCGGGTATTCGGTCGCCTTGGCCAGCTCTCCGCCGTGCTCGGCCCTGGTCAAGGTCCAGCCTTTCGGGGCCTGCGGGTGAGATTTGTCGTGCAGCTCCATCCATCCCTTTTTGCCGAATACGGCGAAGCGAATGGAGAAAGGCGGTCCGCTGATGGAGGTGATCACCGCATTGGCGCCGCTCTTGAAGTCGACCAGAATCCCGAGCGTGTCTTCCAGCGGGCCGGCGAGGGATTTCGACTTGGCCAGAACGGTCTTGGCCGCGCCGCACACGGCAACGCACATGTCCAGCCCATGGATGCCCAGGGCGGTCATCGAACCGGCGGGCCGCTCCTGCTTCTGCACGCGCCAATTGTCGGACGGGATCGCGCGGCCGGGGTTGGTCAACGTGGCCTCGACCATCTGGATGGTGCCCAGTTCGCCCGCCCTGACGGCGCGCAGCAATTCGATCATTGCCGGCTTGAAGCGGTGCTCATGGCCCACGCCCAGAACCACGCTGTTGGCCTCGCAGGCCGCCACCGCGGCTGCGGCGTCGCAGCGCGTCATGGTCAGCGGCTTTTCGCAGAAGACGTGTTTTTTGGCTTTCGCCGCCGCAATGATCTGGCCGGCGTGCAGGGTGTGCGGCGTACAAAGGATAACCGCGCCGACCGCGGGATCGGCCAGCGCCGCGGCGTAGTCGGCGGTGAACTCAAACCCCTGCTCCCGCGCCCAATCACCGGCAGCCGGGAGGCTATCCACGGTCTTCGCCACGCGAACCTTCGCGCTGTCTTTCAGATCTCCAAGGATGACCTTTCCCCACCAGCCCAGGCCAACCATCGCCACATTGAGCCGTCCGTCGTCTGCAAAACCAGCTTTTTTCATCGATTACCGTCTCCAAATAGTTTGTAGAGCTTGTTTCAAAAACATTCCTTGGGCAGTAAGGCGTATTCCCTCAGGGGCTAAAGCCCGCATTTTTATTGGCTCTGGACGGCGTGGCTCAAGGCACCCCAGCAAGTCAAATGCGGACTTGCTGGAGACCCCGCGAAGCCACGCCCCTTCAAAGCACTATTTTTGAAACAAGCTCTAGCCAAAATCTGCAAGCCAGACTCCGTCAAGCAAAGCAAACGCTTCGCCAGGGGAGTCCGAGCTTTGTCCTGTAAGGAAAGCTACTGCTTTTATTCTTGTGTGCCCAGCCCGGTTTTGACAAGCGAATTCAGCTTTTCCTGAAAACACCGGTATATTTCCCCTTCTCTCCTTTTCCGGCTAAAAGGGCGTGGGAACGGGCTGGTTGCTGGCCGCGGCCGGCACGTTCGTCATTCTGAAGGTGGTCGACGCGGTGATCGGTTTGCGCGTCTCGCCCGAGCAGGAAGCGCAGGGGCTCGACATGATCCAGCACGGCGAAGAGGGCTACTACTGGGAGGTTTCGCCTTCATAATCTGATCCGCGCCTTTGTAGTCCTACGAAAAACCCACGCCATGGGGTAGAATTCCGAGCGCGGGGATCACCACGGAATCTGCGGTTCTCACGGACCCCGGCATACGCGCACTTGCCGGGGCCAATTCATTGGCCCGTCCCGCGCCGAAATCGAGCTATGACCAAAGTTGAGGCTGTCATTCAGCCGTGGAAATTCGAGGCGGTCAAAGAGGCGCTGCTGGCTGCGGGCGTGGACGGCATGACGGTCCTCGACGGGCGCGGCCATGGACGGCAGAAGGGCCATATCGCCTCCTATCGCGGACGCGAATACACGCTGGACCTGTTGCCCAAGGTGAAGATCGAAATCGTGCTGCCCGATGACCTGGTCGAGCCCGCGGTGCAGGCCATCCTGAATACCGCCCGCACCGGGAAAATAGGCGACGGCAAGATTTTTCTTTCGCGGGTCGACGATGCCATCCGCATCCGCAACGAACAACGGGGCGTGGCCGCGCTATAGGAATCTGTCCAAGAACTGTGAATTGCTAGGTGGAAGCCCACGCCTTTAGGCGTGGGAAGCAAAGCTCAATAACAAAACGCCTTTAGGCGCTGTGGATACATCGGCACGGCGGCTAAAGCCGC
>JBEKQR010000039.1:0-16307 GCA_049519515.1 Candidatus Korobacteraceae bacterium | reverse complement strand
CGGAACCCTGCTGGGAACAGGCAGGATCGTCCCCCTGCTGACGGCCAAGCCGGAAATCTCGGACAACCTGACAGCCAATCCCTTGCCTGCCACGGTGACAGCAATCATCTGCTCTTTCGTCCCGGCAGGACGCTGCTCCGCCGCCGCGAAGGACTGGTCGAACAAACGGCGCATTTCGGCCAGCTTGTTTTCCAACTCCACTCCAGCTGAACTCATGCGGGCCCTCCACAACGCTGCAGTTCTCTACGGCAAACCGCCACCAGGGCCTCGCGGCTGAAGCCGCCCCCAAATAGCAGGACGCGCGAGGAATCTTCGCGTTCCAACAGAAGCGATGCCTGGTTCAGCTCCTGGCGGGCAGTATTCATATCGCCAGCGCGTTTCGACAGCAGTCCCAGATGCAGGTGAGGCATGGCGAAGGAAGAATCGAGATAGACGGCAATCTGGTCGTGCTCCATGGCCGAACGCTGGTCGCCGCTGTATTCCCGGCAAAGCGCCATGACATAGTGCGCGCCCGCATTCAGCTCATCGGTCTTCAGCAGTTGCAGGCAGGCGCTTTCCGCCTCGGCGAGATTGCCGGAATTGGTCAGCAACACGGCCCGCAGCAGCTGCACATCCGTATTGGCCGGTGTCTCAGCCGAACCGCCAGGCAGCGCGCTGAGGGCTTCCACGAACCGCTCCTTCTGAAGCAGATCCAGCGCGGCGCTTACGTCGGGAGGCATTCGCGTTTGCTTCGCCGCATTGTCGGGCGCGCGGTTTGCCGAGGGTTCGCGGGCGGGGCGGGGATTTCGCGTCAGAGTTTCTATGCGTTCGGAAGCCTTGCGTATGGTGGTGACCCAATCGGCTTTCACGTCCTGCAAATCGTCCACTCCTGCCGCAGCCGGCTCGCGAACAGCTTGCGACGCCGATTCAACGTAGGCTTTTGGTGCGGCGGGAACGGCCACCGATCCATAAATTGCGGCGTCGTCTCGAAGCTGGTAGTAAAACGTGCCGTGGGTGTGGCAAAGATGAAAGACCTGGGACACTCCGCGCATTGTCTCAGCCGGCCCGAGAAAAATATACCCGCCAGGCGCAAGCGAGTTGGCCATGCGGTCTATGACTGTGCGGATTGCTTCGGAGGAGAAATACATCAGCACATTGCGGAAGAAGATGACGTCATAGGCGCCGGCCTGCCAAAATTCGGCGCTGCCATCAGCCAGATTAGCCTCTTCGAGCGAAACCATGCCGCGGACGCGGTCATTGACCCGGAACTCGCGGCGGTTCGGCTGTAAGAACTTCTGCTTAAGCTCCGGCGTGATCCCGCGCAGCGACCAGGCGGAATAATGGCCTGCCCTCCCCTTGGCGATCATCTCCGGATTAACGTCGATGCCGCGGATGGCCACATTCCAGCCAGCCAGCTCCGCATGTTCAGGCTCCATCAGGGCCATGGCGATTGAGTAGGCTTCCTCGCCCGAGGCGCACCCCGCAGAGAGAATATTGAGGCGTTTGCTGCCTCCCCGCGCGCGCATGCGGTCCGGCAGCACGACCTCCTGCAGCGCGACAAAATGCTCGGGGATGCGAAAAAAATATGTCTCGGGAACGGTAAGGTGACTTACGACAGCGCGGAGTTCTTCCCCGGAGGCGTCCAGCCGGCGCAAGTACCCATCGACGTCCCGGCTTCTTGTTTCTCTGAGGCGAAGGCGCATCACCTTTGCCAATTCATTCAATTTCGAGTCGTCAAACTGCAACCCCAGCCGTTGTGCGACCGTTGCGCGGAAACTGTGAACGTGTGCAGACTCCAGGGGCGTCATTGCCGTGCTGCTGCTGCGCTCCTCTCGAAGGTATTCCAAACGGATTCCGGCACCAGGCGAGAGGCGCGCAATAACACCAGCAGTTCCGCATCCAGTGTCCCGATGGCCTGAATTACGTCAGTTCGCGCGTTCTTCAGAAGCGGCGCCATCTCTTCAAAGCGGTGCTCGCCCAGGTTGGCAACACCGATGACACCTTCCACGGCCAGCGCCACGCGCCGCTCCCCGACGCGTATGGTCACAAAACGAGTGGGCGAGCCGCCGCCATGCGCTTCGAACAATGCCCCCAGTCGAACGACCGGCACAGCCGCGCCGCGGATCATGGCGATCCCCAGTATGAAGCCGGGCGTGTTGGCCAGCGGCTCGGTTGGCAACGGACGCATGATCTCGATTACGTCGCAGATATTCAGCCCGCAAAGAGCACCAGGAACGCGAACCAGAAGGACCGAATTGGGACGCTGCAAGTTCATGTCGTGCTTAAATTCCACACACGAAGAACCGGCGGGATTCAGAGCACTCCAGCAAACAAGCCTGAAACCCAATGGTAAAAAAGTAACTAGAGTATACGCCTGAGTGGCCGCTCAGGGTAGTTAAAGCGATTGAAATTTTCTCTGGGAGGCGCCCTGACGCAGGTAATCGGGCTCGGCCCGGCGATCAATGATAGCCTCAACAGCAGCCGCAAGCCTTGCCGCGAATTGCTTCTTTTGCTTCCCACAGGACGAGTGGTATGACTGCCAACGCCGCCACCGGGTCGGCCCAAGTAACGTGCCAAATCGCATTCACCCCTAGTCCCGCCAGAGCGACCAGGGAGAGATAAGCGCATAGCCCTGACTGGGCGGCATCGGCCCGGAGAGCGGCACTGCCGGTAGCGGCGGAGAGTTTTCGCTTCTGTTTGGCGAGCCACGGCATGAGGCCGGCAGCGGAAATCAGAATGATGATTCCCAAGTAGCTTGGCTGGGGTTGGTTGTATCCCATCAGTGTCATGGCTGAAACCATGGCCACGTATACGACCAGCAACAGGAGCAGTGCTCCGGCGACGCGAGCCGCGCGCCGCTCCACATTACTGTGCGCAACCGGTTTGCTAAAGCGCCACAAGACAACGGCGGCGGAGAGTAGTTCAACGGCGCTGTCACCGCCAAACGCAAGCAGGGCCGGGCTGCGCGCCTGCCACGCGGCGGCCAGGGAAACGGCCGCTTCCACACTCATCCAAATGACCGTGACCGCCTGAATCCGATGAATACGCCGGATAGTGTCGCGGGTTGGGGCTTGAGCCGTAAACAGCGTTGCCGGGAATTTCTGTTCGTGTTGTTTGGGAGACGGGTCCATACTTCATTGCTGCCCACTTCGAGCAGTGATCCCGGAATGCTTCAGTGTCCAATGATAACCGCCCAAGCCTGCCGCAGCGCATCCGGCAGGCTATAGATGTCCATGGCCGTGATGAGGATGGCGCCCCAGCAAACTATGCTCCTGCAGCCTGGGACGCCCCCAGATCGACTCGCTCCGCGGTGAGCGCGCGTTGAATAGCCGACACTGGCACATCACGCGGCTCCACGCCGTGCTTCACGGAGTAGGCAGCCGCCAGCGCTGCGGCTTCGGCGGTGATGGCGCACACCGGCAGGTTCCTGGTGGAACCGAACGCTATCTCGTCGACGGAGATGCATCTGCCGGCCAGCAGGAGAGCGTCCACCCCTTTCGGTATGAGACAGCGGAAAGGCACTCCATAACCCGTCCCGACGCTGTCCATAATTGCCCGCTCACCGCCCGGCTCATGCACGTCGACGGGACAGTTGGATAGACCGACCGCATCCGCAAAGCGCGTCTCGCCTCTTACATCTTTTTCGGTGAGAATGTACTCGCCAACGATTCTCCGGGTCTCCCGTATCCCGAGCTTCGGAGCGACTTCGAGGAAGATAGCGTTTTCGAATCCGCGGACATACTTCTTCAGAAAGTCGAAAACGTTGTAGGCCTGCTTGCGGATTTCAATGGTCGCCTTGGTCAGCGTGCGCTCGTCCAGGGCGTTGCCATGGAAGCGGGTGATGTTCAGGCTGACCTCGCCGGGAATCAGGCCGGCTTTGAAGGTGATGTGGTTCTTGGGAATGATCCACTTGAACCCGTCCTTCTTGGCCTGCTCGATGCGCTTGGTGAGGCCGGTGGCGAAGAAGACGAGGGCGTGATCCTCGTTGGTGGCGTTCTCTTTCTTGGGAACGTTCAGCTCCCACATGTCGTCCTTGTGTTCCTGAAAATCCCTGGCGACGGCCGGGAAATCGACATTGACGAGACGGACGTAGGAGGTGATGGGTTGTGTCAGCCCGTCTCCCTTTCGTCCGACCATGTACTCCGCGCCTGCCAGATAGGCCAGGTCGCCGTCTCCCGAGCAATCGATGAATACCTTTGCCAGGATGAGCTTAGGCCCCGATTTTGCCTGGACCCTGATGCCTTTGAGCCGCTTGCCTTCCTTGATCGCCTCGGTTACGGGAGCATAAAGCAACAGCTCCACGCCGCTTTCTTCGACGGCTTCAACGATGACCCGCTGCATGACTTCAGCGTCAAACTGGCCGGTATACTTTCCCCAATACGAGCTCCTGATCTCGGGATCGGCGCCCTTGTATTGCACGCAGCGGTTCAGCAGCTCTTGAAATATGCCGCCATTAACCAGGCCCGTCGATTTGGTCTGGCGGCCGCCGGTGATGAGTCCGCCGAGAACGCCGCTGCCTTCCACCAGCAAGGTCTTTGCGCCCTCGCGCTTGGCCTTGATCGCCGCGCATACTCCGGAAATACCTGCGCCTACCACCACGACATCATAAGTACCGAAGATCTGCATTTAATTCCTCCTCGCGTTGACACTCTTGAGCGGGTTATACATTCGCCAGCTATAAGGGCTAGAGCTTGTTTCAAAGACATTCCAGGGGAATAAGACGTGTTCCCTCAGGGGCTAAAGCCCGCATTTTTGTTGGCTCTGGACGGCGCGGCTCAAGGCACCCCAGCAAAGCCGCGCCCCTTCAAAAATTATTGAGCATTCGAGTTTTTCAGCAGCCTCGTTAGTGAATCAGGCCTAACAGCCGCCAATAAGGGATGCTTACCAAGAATCCGATAATGGCTATGACCTCATAAGCAATCGAAAGCTTGATCATCTGGCGATGCTCGACCATTTCGCCGCCGACGGCATAGAAAGACAACAGGTAAAAAGAGTTCTGAAAGAAGAAAAACCAGATATTGGAGGCGGCGAAAGACACGAAAGCAATAATCCATGGATGCATACCTTGAGTTATGACCAGGGGAGTCAAGACAATGGTAAAGATAACCGCGGTAGCGAGCATGGATATGATGACCAGCCTGGCGAGCACAACCGCCAAGGCAAGCACAATCACGAAGATATAGGGATTCGATAAGAACGAAGCAACCACCGGCTGCAGTGCATGCCCGAGCCACAAATTGATCTTTAATGCCGCGAATACTTCACCGATGTTCAAAATGCAACCAACGTAGATGATCGCCGGCCAGTCAATACCTTTGCGAAAGTCATCGCGGTTCAAGACATTCAGGGCCAACAATACACATATGCTAAGAACTGCGACCTCGCCCGAGGAAATCTTGTGAAGGTTTTCCGTCATCCATAGCAACAGCGTGACGACCAGGACAGTGGTTGTAATCTTCTCGTCGCGCCTCATTGGCCCAAGCTGCGCCAACTCGGCGGAAACAATGTTCTTGGTTAACCCGGCCGTCTGCGCCGGCTTGTACATAAAATAGATGACCGCGCCGCAGCCGATGAATGCCACTGCCGCCCAAGGCAGAGCATAGATCAGCCACGAAGCCCAAGTGACATTCTGGTAGCCCTGAGGAAATAATCCGACGGTCGCATAATTCGTAAACGATCCACTCATGAAGACGGGCGATCCAAGAACGCAAAAACCGATGAACATAGCCCCGAACAGACCGCCGGCCCCGTTGGTTTTCCGGTCGAATTTTAGAGAATCACTGATCGCCAATGCGACCGGCGCCGCGATCGCTCCCCTGGCATTGGCGCTCGGTATGAGGGGAGAGACAATGGTTCCGGCTCCCAACAACCCCAAGGTTTGCCCTATAAAAGTAGGCGGGAACAATTTCAGGACAAACAGCGAAATACGCCGCAGAAGACCGCACTTGGTGGCGGCGACGCCGAGACCGAAGGCGCCGACCATGATCCACCACACGGAGCTGGAAAAACTGGCAAAAGCCCTGCTAAACGGCACGACCTTGATCACCGCCCACAAGGTGCACATCACCAGGCCGGTGATGTACTCAGGGAAAACTTCTAAGATCCAGAACGAGACGGCCCAGACGAGGATGCCGGAAGCGCGCATGGCTGCGATGGTCAACCCTGGCGGTGGTTGGTGAAAGGCGATATAGAAAGCCAGCAGGATACTCAGAATTGCTCCCACGGAAGTAACCGTCTTCCGTGTGCGCGACTTTTCGGGTTTCAGTGGTGCTTTTGCTGCAGTCGGTCCTTGGGACATCGAAGAATTCTCCTTCGGCAATTGAAACCTGCGTTTTCAGCCGCATCTACCGCGCGCTGGCAGCTTCTTGCTTGGTTCCCAGCACGACACCGGCCGCGCGTAATCTTTCCTGCACGGCCCCCACCGAAATCTGCGACGTCGGCACATCATGCTTAGCGCAGTATGCCGCCGCCACTCCCGCGGCTTCGCCCGTCATGGCGCAGGCCGGCAGGTTCCTGGTGGACCCGAACGCGGTCGTATCTACGGAGGCGCACCGGCCGGCCACGAACAAGGCCTCAATCTTTTCCGGGATGATGCAGCGCAGAGGAATGGCGTAGCCGGTGCCGACGTTCTCCATCGTGGCCCTGACTCCGCCCGGCTCATGAATATCGACCGGCGAATTGCACAAACCGATGGCATCCTCGAAGCGGGCCCGGCCACGAACGTCAGCCCCGGTGAGAACGTAGCGGCACTTGATCCGGCGCGTCTCACGCACCCCGAGCTTGGGAGCGACCTCCAGGAAAATGGCGTTCTCGAATCCCTTCACATACCGTTTCAAGAAGTCGAATGCGCAGTATGCCTGCTTCCTCACTTCAAACTCGGCTCGACTCAGAGTGCGGAAGTCGAGAGCATTGCCGTGAACGCGGGTGACATTCACAATAACCTCGCCGGGAATGACTCCCGCCTTCAGGCTCATGTGATCCTTGGGCACGATCCAGTTGAAACCCTCTTTCTTCGCCTGCTGGATTCGCTTGGTAAAGCCGGTGGTGAAGAACACCAGCACGTAGTCTTCGTTGCAGCTCCCCTTTTCCGGGATTGTCAGCTCCCACATGTCGTCCATATGCGCTTTGCAGTCGTTCACGACTTCAGGGATGTTGACGTTCAGGACGCGGAGGTACGAGGTGATCGGCTGCGTGAGCCCATCCTTTTCCCTGCCAAGCATGAACTCGGCGCCGGCCAGCGCGGCCAAATCGCCGTCTCCGGTGGCGTCTACGAATACCTTGCCGACGATAAGCTTTCTTCCGCTCTTGGTTTGCACCTCGACCGCTTTGAGGACGTTCCCCTCTTTGACGGCCTCGACCACCGGAGCGTGCAGCAAGACTTCAACTCCAGCCTCCTCGACCGCTTCCAACATGACCCGCTCCATGGTCTCGGCGTCGAAGGCCCCGGTGTAGGCGCCCCAGAATGACTCCCTCGGGACAGGGTCAGCACCCTTATAGGCGATGCAGCGATCCAGCAGTTCCCGAAAGGTCCCGCCGTTAATAACGCCGGTCGGCTTCGTCTGCCTGCCGCCAGTGACGAGGCCCCCGAGAAATCCGCTTGCTTCCAGCAGCAGGGTCCTGGCTCCTTCACGGGCAGAGCGCAGTGCTGCCACCACCCCGGCGATTCCAGCGCCGGCCACCACCACGTCATAAGCGCCAACCAGTTCCATTCCTTCCTCCTTGCCCGGCAGCCGCCAACCAGGCATACACGGTCACGCAATCGACTGCCATTTCCCCGCTGGCTTTTACCCTTGGAGCAGTTAAACCACAGCGGCCGGCCCTGTCAACCAAAAAAGGAGCAGCAAATTTTGCCTGGCGTGAGCATCAACAAACGTACTTTCCAGGTTTGCCGGGGTGCTGTTGCGCAGGCCTTTGAGGTAATGGCAGCGCAACAAAAATTGACCGCCATCCTGCCGGCGGCGGCGCGACTTATCACGTGGTAGTGTGACGTACATCACTGTGCGAGGGGGACAAGGTAAACCAAAATCCGCAACACTGTCTTGGGGTGACAGTAGGCCGGAAACGACAGCAGCCGCAACTTGACTAACGGGAAAGTTGTTGCAGGCGCCCAAGCCTGCATTGCTCGTGCTCCGGCGACCCTGGTGGGGTAGTGGGGTTTTATCGCGACATTTTAGTTCACGTGTTCTTTTGACCGGCATTGTTCCGCCGCGCTGGCCGCAGTGGCCCTGCTCTGCGAAATGCTGGCCAAGCGGCCCGCTGTGCCCAAAGATAAACTTGGCTTGCTGACTCAGCCGCGCGCCGCTGCCGGATGATCCCGGAAAGCCTGTGTTCAACCTGGATTTTCGCTGGCTTGTGTTGTTCGCCGCGGGACGGGTGTGGGGCCTGTCCCGCAGCTTAACTTCCTGCTCTTCTGCGGGGACGCGCGCGACGGCGTTGCCACAGAGGGCTGGCGTTATCTCCCAAAAGCACAGTTAACCCCCGGCACGGATTGCCGTGCAGGGTGCGGCCTTGGGCTTGCTGCCGGGCAGATGACCTGGCAGCCGCCCCATTGTGATTCTGTTGGCAAGAGTTCAAAGAAAAAAGGAGATCGTGACTATGGCGACTGAGTTCGTTGATATGGGAAATGCTTCTCGCAACCAAGCGGCAGTCCAAGCTGCTGAAGCTCAAGCGGTCCAGGCTGCGGAAGCCGAAATAGCGGTCCACTGGAAAGAAGAGGCTTTCATTTATCCGCCGGCAAAATTCATTGGCCAGGCAAATCTGACGGACGCCTCGATCGTTCACCGCTTCCGCGAGGAAAACTTCCCGGAATGCTTCCGGGAATACGCTGATTTGCTGACTTGGGACAGGTACTGGGATGCCACGCTCGACGCCAGCAATCCGCCCTTCTGGAAATGGTTCGTGGGCGGCAAACTCAACGTCAGCTATAACTGCATTGACCGGCATCTGGACAAGTACAAGAACAAGGCTGCCATTATCTTCGTGCCCGAACCCGAGGCTGAAGCTCCCGTGGTAGTCACGTACCAGGAGCTGTGGGTCCGCGTAAACGAAATGGCGGCATTGCTGCGCGATTTTGCCGGGCTGAAGGCCGGCGATCGCGTGACCATACACCTGCCGATGACCCCGGAGCTGCCGGTCACGATGTTGGCCTGCGCCCGCCTGGGCGTCGTCCACTCGGTTGTATTCGGCGGTTTCAGCGGAGAAGCCTGCGGGCGAAGGGCAGCGGATTCGGCCAGCCACGTCCTGATTACGATGGATAGCTATTACCGCAACGGCACCTTGATCGACCATAAGTCGGCGACCGTCGAGGCCGCGCTCAATGCCTCTCGCGAAGATGGGCATGCAGTGGACAAGGTTCTGGTCTGGCAGCGCTATGCGGGGAAGAACAGTTCTTCAGCGCCGATGGTGCAGGGCCGCGACTTCTTCGTCAACGATGTGCTAAATGACTACCGGGGCAAGCGGGTTGAACCGGTATCCATGGACGCGGAAGCTCCCCTGTTCCTGATGTACACCAGCGGCACCACCGGAAAACCGAAGGGTTGCCAGCATCGGACCGGCGGCTACCTGGCCTATGTCACCGGCACCTCGAAGTACATTCAGGACATTCATCCGGAGGACGTCTATTGGTGCATGGCCGACATTGGCTGGATCACCGGCCACTCCTATATCGTGTACGGCCCCCTGGCGCTGGCCGCCAGCAGCGTCATATATGAGGGCGTGCCGACGTATCCCGACGCCGGCCGGGTATGGCGCATTGCCGAGCGTCTCAACGTGAACATCTTCCACACTTCGCCCACCGCCATTCGCATGCTGCGCAAGGCGGGACCGGACGAGCCCAGGAAGTACAACTATCACTTCAAGCACATGACCACGGTGGGCGAGCCCATTGAGCCGACCGTCTGGCACTGGTATTACGAAACCGTGGGGAAACGCGAAGCCGTGATCGTCGATACCTGGTGGCAGACGGAAAATGGCGGCTTCCTCTGCAGCACCAAGCCGGCCTTGGACCCCATGAAGCCGGGCAGCGCTGGGCCGGGAATGCCGGGCATCTATCCGGCCATTTACGACGACGACGGCAACGAGCTAAAGGCAGGTTGCGGCAAGGCCGGCAATATCTGCATCCGCAATCCCTGGCCGGGGATCATGCAGACGATCTGGGGCGACCCCGAGCGCTTTGTCAAGCAGTACTACAGCAGGTATTGCCGCGACCGCAACAGCAAGCGCTGGCAGGATTGGCCCTATTTTGCCGCCGATGGCGCGGTGCTGGCTGCCGACGGTTACTTCCGCATCCTGGGCAGGGTCGATGACGTCATCAACGTCGCTGGCCATCGCCTGGGAACGAAAGAGCTGGAGTCGGCGTGCCTGACGGTCGATGAGGTGGCGGAGGCGGCGGTTATCCCCGTTGCGGACGAGATCAAAGGCAAAGTGCCTGACGTGTATGTGTCGCTCAAGCCAGGCATTGAGCCGAGCCAGGAGATCTCGAACAAGGTGGTGGCGGCGCTGGAAACCATGATCGGCAAGATCGCGCGGCCGAGAAACGTGACCATCGTTCCGGATATGCCCAAGACTCGATCCGGCAAGCTGATGCGCCGGGTATTGTCCGCTATTTCCAATCGCAAGGAAACCGGCGACATAACTACGCTGGCTAATCCTGATATCGTGATGAAGATTCAGGAAATGACCCGCAACAGATAGCGCCCCCATCCTCGCTCCTGGCAGCGCAGCATGGACAGCGTACTTCGGAATGTACTCAAGAGCGAACGGGGCGACCCGCCCCGTTCGCGCATTCCATAAGCCGGCTGGCAACCCGCAGCTCCAGTCGCTCGGCGAGTCTGCACCGCAGTTTCATGCAGTTGCGCCGGGCATCTGCTGTGCAGATGTGGGGCACAATTATTCGGAACGGCTATTCAGTGTGGCGCTTCTTCTTCGCCGCCGCTAGCTTTTCCCGCAGCATCTGCATGCGCTCCTGGATGCGCTTCTCCACTCCCTCACTGGTAGGAACGTAATAGACGCGGTCTTTCAGGTTGTCGGGCAGGCACTGCATGTCGGCGACCTTGTCGTCGAGCGAGTGCGCGTACTGGTAGCCGGCGCCATAGCCCAGGTTTTTCATCAGGCTGGTAGGAGCGTTGCGCAGGTGCAGCGGCACCGGTTCGGCCGCGGTCTGCTCCACGTCGCGTTGCACGCTGCCGTATGCGGTGTAGAGGGCATTCGACTTGGGAGCCAGCGCCAGGTAAACCGCCGCCTCGGCCAGCGCCAGGTTGCCTTCGGGCAGGCCGATGAAGTCCACGGCATCGCGGGCGGCTACCGTAAGCTGCAGCGCGTGCGGATCGGCCAGGCCGATGTCTTCGACGGCCATCCGCACCAGGCGGCGGGCGATGTAGAGCGGGTCTTCTCCCGCCTCCAGCATGCGTCCCAGCCAGTACAGGGCGGCATTGGCATCGCTGTTGCGCACCGACTTGTGCAGGGCGGAGATGAGGTTGTAGTGCTCCTCGCCGCTCTTGTCGTAGAGCAGCACCCGCTTCTGCAGCGCGCTTTGCACGATGGCGGCGGTGATGACTCCGCCGCTGGCGCCGGGGGGCCCGGCAACTGCCGCGGTTGCACTTGCAGGAGTTGGGCTGCCGGCTTCCAGCGCCAGGGTGGCGGCAACCTCCAGCACGTTGTAGGCGCCGCGAGCGTCGCCGCTGGAATAGGCGGCGATGCGCTCCAGCGCGGAGGCCTCCACAATGAGCTTGAGCGGGCCCAGGCCGCGCACCTCGTCTTCCAGGGCGCGGCGCAACAGCAACACAATCTGTTCTTCCGTAAGCTGATTCAGAACGTAAACGCGGCAGCGCGACAGCAGGGCGGCGATGATCTCGAACGAAGGATTCTCGGTGGTCGCGCCGATCAGCCGGATGGTGCCTTTCTCGACGTAAGGCAGGAAAGCGTCCTGCTGGGCCTTGTTGAAGCGGTGTATCTCGTCGATGAAGACGATGGTGCGGGTGCCGAAGCCGCGCGCCTTTTCGGCGTCGGCCATCACCTGCTTGATCTCCTTGATGCCGGCGAGCACGGCTGAGAATTCGACGAAGTCGGCCTGCGAACGGTGGGTAATGATCTTCGCCAGCGTGGTCTTGCCGACTCCCGGAGGCCCCCAGAAGATGATCGACCCGGTATCGTCGCGCTCGATCTGCACCCGCAGAGGCTTGCCCGGCCCGAGAATGTGCTCCTGGCCGAGAAACTCGTCCAGGTCTTTCGGGCGCATACGGTCGGCCAGCGGACGCGTCCGGTCCACCGGCTCTTCCGGCTTCGGGATGGAACGAAAGAGGCTCATTTACTTTCAGCCGTCCTTGCGGCGGCCAGGCAGTTATTGCGGCGCAACTTCGCCCGCACTCGAATCCCCGGCTGGCGCAATACCTGTTTCTGCCGAGGCGGTCCGGCGCTGGCGTGCTGCTTCGTACAGGATAATGGCAGCCGCCACCCCGGCATTCAACGACTCCGCCTTTCCGGCGTGCGGGATCGCCACGACTTCATCGGCGGCGGCGATCAAATCCTTGGAGATGCCCGCGCCTTCGCCGCCGATGAAAACCGCGCACGGCCCGGTCAGATCTGCTTTATAAATTGGCGTGCCCTTGTGCGAAGAGGTGGCCAGGATAGCGATTCCGTGGGCGCGGAGCTTCTCCAGGGCATCCTGCACCGGCAGCCTGACGACGGGCAAGCGGAACAGGGAACCGGCTGAGGCGCGTATCACCTTGGGGTTGAAGCAGTGTACCGTTCCCTCGGTTGCCAGCACTCCGGAAGCGCCCATGGCCTCGGCGGAACGGATCATAGTCCCCAGGTTGCCCGGGTCCTGTATGCCCGCGGCCCCAAGAATCAGCGGCTGAGGGCCAAGCATATCCTGGAAATCAAAGACCGTGGGCTTTACCAGGGCGGCCACCCCTTGCGGCGTCCCGGTGTTGACGGCGCTGCGGAAAACCTCGTCCGGCAGAAGCAGGGTTTCCGCGTGGCTGCTGATCTGCGGCAGCAGCCGGTTGGCCCGCTCCTGCGCCGACCGGCTGAAGAAAACCGCCTTCATGCGCAAGCCGCTGCGGATGGCCTCCTCCAGCATGCGCGTTCCTTCGATGGCGCAGTAGCCGTCTTCGGTCAACTCGGCCTGGGTGAAGGCGTGACGAAGCTGCTTGACGAGCAGGTTCTGTTTGCTGCTAACCTGTCTCAGGCGGTCTTGAGAGCCGTTCATGGAATCAGTGGCCGCCGGCTGGGCTGGAACCGGGCCAGTTCACATCATACGCTCGGCACAAAGAGGCACTCGTGGCCGGGGCTGGCTGGCTTCCACCTCGGTTGTTAGCTTGGGCTTCTTGCGGCGAATGGCGCAATGTGCTACTGTTCGCACGCCCAAGTTCATCGTAAGTAGAGGAACACAAAGGGTGCATCCCGAGATTCTGAAGATCAATGCTAGCGAACCCGAGCCGTCGCTGGTCTCCTACGCGGCCGGGCACATTCGCCGCGGGCTGGTTGTCGGCATGCCCACGGACACTTTCTACGGACTGGCTGCCGATCCCTTCAACTTGCAGGCGGTTGACCGCATCTACGAGGTCAAGGCCCGCAACCGCCATAAGCCTCTTTCGCTGCTGATCGAGAGCGTGGAGCAGGCGGAGTACCTGGCCAAGCCGCTGCCCGACGAGTTCCACCTGCTGGCGGAGAAGTTCTGGCCGGGCCCGCTGACCATAGTAGTGCCGGCATCCCCGAGATTGCCGCTCAAGGTGACGGCCAATACCGGCAACATCGCGGTGCGCATTCCCGCCGCCGAAATTCCGGTGGCCGTGATTCGCGCCGCCGGAGTGCCGCTTACCGCCACTTCGGCCAATCTCCACGGCCAGCCCGAATGCACGGACGCGGGGGCGGTAAAGCTGCAGTTCGAGGACCGGCTTCCGATCATTGTCGATGGCGGCCCGTGCCGCTACTCGACCCTCTCGACCATTGTCAGCCTCTCCGATTCGGGCCGTCGCTGGCGGCTCATGCGGGAGGGGGCCATTCCACTTCAGCAGATCGAAGAGATACTCGGCGATCAATGAGCGGGGAGTCTGTATTCACCAGACCGGGCGCCAACACGCCTTCGCCACCCCAGCAAACCAAAAACGGGTTTGCCGGAGACCCCGCTGACACGGACGCCAGGCGATTGGCGCCGGAGATGCCGGAGTTCCCAGCAAGCCCATTTTTGACTTGCGGTGGAGAGGACAGTTCCATCTCCGGCAACGGCCCTCCCTTGGACGGGCCGGCAGCGCCAGGCGACTCCGCCCCGGAGTCCCCGGCTCAGTCCGAATCTGAGGAAGAGTCAAAGCGCAAGCCGGGCGCGCGCCGCTGGCGAAAGTGGATTCTGGGCGTTCTCCTGGCTGCCGCTGTTGGATACTATTCGCTGACCTGCTACCGGATAGTGCGGCAGGCGCGGCTCGACGAAGCCCGTCCCGCCGATGTCATCGTGGTCTTCGGCGCGGCGGAATACTCCGGGCATCCTTCCCCCGCCTTCCGCGCCCGGCTGGAACATGCCACGGCCCTTTTCAACCGCGGGCTGGCTCCTTACCTGATCATTACCGGAGGTTCGGGAGGCGACCCCCAGTTCAGCGAGGGCGGCGTGGGCCGCGACTATCTTGCCGCCCACGGCATCAGCGACCGTCAACTTATCGCCGAGACCCAGGGCGACAACACCGCCGCCTCGGCCGAGCGGGTCGCCGTCATCATGCGCGCCAACCAGATGCGCAGTTGTATCGCGGTCAGCGACCCCTTCCATCTTTTCCGGATCAAAAAGCTGATGGAAAAACAGGGGATCACGACCTATACCTCGCCGCGTCCCTACGCCTTCCGCCACTACTGGCGCAATGCCGTGCGGGTGATGCACGAAGCCGCCAGCTATCTCCTCTCGCGGCTGCTGTGAAAGACAAGGGTTTAGGGATTAGGGATTAGGGGTTAGCGGTCGTCAAGCTATCGTTGTGCAACCGTCGAACCTGAAACCTTGAAACTCTGAAACGAGTGAAATGCGGTCCCCCTTTTCCCACCCTGCCGCCCGCATTTAACATACGATCAGTACCTCAAGCTATAGCGGAGCGTGGAGATGGCTTTTTCACCCGGAACCAAGGCGCCCCAGTCGGGCATTTATTGGTGCAGCGTGTGCAAAACTCCGGCAAAGTTCACCGCCGGCGAGCAGCTTCCACCCTGCAGGAACATGTGCGGGCGCGGGCTGTGGGAATTTGTGCGAGGCGACGAGCCGGATACAAGGAATGGATAGGGACCGGGCGATAGCGGCCAGTAACGGGCGCAAAGAGTTTTTGTCCGATCCTGTTAAAGAACTTACAGCGAATTTTGGTTCAGCCTGCGAAGCTTCCTGGCTCCTTCCGCGCGGCAACTTGTGACGCGCGCTTACAGAGTAGAGCTTCGCGACATGAAAGAAAGAAGAGCTGCCCGATTCCTGCCGCGCTCACCATTTCTTTTTATTTCACATTAATTATTTGACAATACAGCGCTTTCGCGACAATATGCACCTCTGCTTCCCACTTAGTCTTGGTTGCGTGGCTGGTAGATTAAGGTCAAGCGTCAAACCAGCCCTGGCGTTGCTGGTGCGCAGCAGGGAAGCCGGAACAACCTGAGAAAACAGTTGGCCGAAAGGTCGGAACCCATTTGAATACCAAGACATCATCTTCCGTTGAAAGCAAACCTGTCGCCGAGGCCACACCGGGAAGATCCACGAATGTCCGCTGGCTCATTCTCGGGATGATGTGCCTGATGTACCTGATCACCTACATAGACCGGGCGTGCATCTCGGTCGTCGCTCCCGCCATATCCAAGGAATTCGGCTTCAGCAAGACCCAGATGGGGGTGATTTTCAGCGCCTTTGCCTGGGCCTATTCACTGGGACAAGCCCCGGGTGGCTGGTTGGGCGACTACTTCGGGCCCAGAAGGGTGCTCTCGATCCTGGTGCTGTTCTGGTCGGCGATGACCGTGCTGACTGGCCGGGCATTCAGCTTTGCCTCGTTCGTGGTCATACGCTTTGTTTTTGGGTCCGGCGAAGCGGGGGCATTCCCCACGTCGACGCGCGCCATTCAGCACTGGTATCCAAGCTCGGAGCGCGGAATGGTGAACGGCCTTATGCATAGCTTTGCCCTGTTCGCGGTATCGGTGGTTCCGCTGATGGTGGTGGCGATCATGCAGGCGTGGGGCTGGCGCAGCGTTTTCTATATTTGTGGAATGGTCGGAGTGCTGTGGAGCGCCGCCTACTTCATTATTTACCGTGACCGGCCGGAGCAGCATTAGGGCGTGAACGAGTCCGAATTGGCCCACATCCGCGGGCGCGCCGTGGACGGCAGCAT
>JBEKQR010000038.1:0-16428 GCA_049519515.1 Candidatus Korobacteraceae bacterium | reverse complement strand
CGCGGCGTCCTTCTCGATGTATTTGCGGTACTCGTTCAGGGTGGTGGCGCCGATGGCGCGCAGCTCGCCGCGGGCCAGGGCGGGTTTCAGCATGTTGGAGGCGTCAATGGCGCCCTCCGCCGCCCCCGCGCCCACCAGGGTGTGAAGCTCGTCGATGAACAGGACGATCTTCCCCTCGCTCTCCTCGATCTCTTTGAGCACGGCCTTGAGGCGGTCCTCAAACTCGCCGCGATACTTGGCGCCGGCCAGCATGGCGCCCAGATCGAGGGCCACCAGCCGCTTGTTCTTCAACTGCTCGGGCACGTCGCCGGCGACCATGCGCTGCGCCAGGCCTTCGACGATGGCGGTCTTGCCGACGCCGGGCTCGCCGATCAGCACCGGATTGTTCTTGGTGCGGCGCGAGAGCACCTGCACGGTGCGGCGAATCTCGTCGTCGCGCCCGATCACCGGATCGAGCTTGCCGCGCCGCGCCAGCTCCGTCAGGTCGCGGGCGTAGCGCTCCAGCGCCTGATACTTCGCCTCGGGGTTGGGATCGGTAACCGTCTGCGTGCCCCGGACCGCGGTAAGCGCCTTAAGAATGGCGTCGTGCGTAACGCCGGCGGCGGCCAGCAGCTCGCGCGCCGGATCACGCTTCAACTGCGACATGCCCAACAGCAAATGCTCGGTTGAAACGTACTCGTCCTTGAAATTGCCGGCCTGCTTGAAGGCCTGATCCAGCAATTCGTTGGCGGCATCCGCCAGGTGCGCCTGGGCGGCGGCATTGGCCAGCTTGGGCAGGCGCGCAATCTCGCGCATGGCGGCCTGCTGCAAGGCCGGGGGCTGCGCGCCCACCCTGCTCAGCAAGGGAACCACAATGCCTTCGCGGTCCTCCAGCAGCGCCGCCAGCAGGTGCACGGGCGTCAACTCCGGATTCCCGTGCTCCGATGCCAGGTCGTTGGCGCGATGAAAGGCTTCCTGCGCCTTTACCGTCAATTTGTCCCATCGAATGGCCATGACGCTTCAAACCTCCGATCCTGAATCCCGGAAGCAATTTCCCTGAAATTCCAAAATAAAATTCGGGGGAGAACGGACAATCGTATCCTTCTCCCCTCTTTTTCCGCTACAGGCGGTGTCGGTTCATGAGCGAAACCCTATCCGCCGAAAGCCCGACAGGCTAAGCCAGGTGCGAGCCGAGTCACTTCGCGGTGGCTGCCAGCTCCTTGCCCACCTGGATCTTGATCTGCTTCGGCTTGGCTTCGGCGCGCTTGGAAAGGGCGACCTTCAGCACTCCCTTATCGTAGCTGGCCGAGACCTTCTCGGTGTCCACCGTGTTGGGCAGCGTAAAGCTGCGCGAAAAGCCGCCATAGCGGCGCTCGATGCGATGGAAGTTCTCTTCCTTTTCTTCCTTCGACAAGCGGCGCTCGCCGGAAACAGTCAGAATATTATTCTCCAGACGGATGTCGATGTCTTTTTCCTCGATGCCCGGCACCTCCATTTTCAGCTCGATGCCGTGCTCGTCCTCGTACACATCCACCGGAGGAACGAAGGAGCCGGCGGTCAGCGAATCGCCGCCACTGCAGGCACTGAACTGATCATTGAAAAGGCGGTTCATGCGATCCTGCAATGTGGCGAGTTCACGGAACGGTTCCCAACGGGTTAAAACTGTCATTTTCGTAGCCTCCTAAAGAAATTTGCCTGAGTTTCGTAGGGTAGCGCCCTATACATTTTTTTAGATGGCCATATGGCCACACGAGAATCATATAATATGAGTGTGTTTATATCAAATTATTTATGGTTTGTTAAGCAGATATTTGCAAGGCTCACCCGATACTCCCGCCATCCGGCCATCAGACAGTCTCTTCAAGTTCGTAATTAACCGATAAATGATTGTAATTAAATAACTTATGTTATGAAAGCAACGTAGGAGCCGTCCCCCATCTGTTCTTAATTGAAGCCTTTTCGCCGCCCCAACTTTCGCGCCTGGAACAGCCGAACCGTTCTCGATCCCTTGTCCTCCCGGCAAAAGGCACCTCACACGGTAGCCTCAGCCAGGGGGCCATGAACTTTCGAAAGTTGTATTATCTAATACTTGCATTAGATTATTTTATTGTAGTAATACATTTGGAAGGGTTAGTGAGAACCGTTTCCGGGGGGCGATCTCCGGGCCGCCGGCAGCGGTTGTCAAGTTTACTCGGGGAGGAAACGCATGTCGTGGACAGCGGAATATGAGCGCAAGTTGAAGACCGCCGCAGAGGCGGTAAAAATCATTCAATCCGGAATGCGTATCTGGGTACATTCCAACAGCGGATATCCCGCGGCCCTGACGAACGCCTTGGCCCAGCGGGGTCCGTGCCTGCGCGACGTCGAGATCTCCCACCTGCTCTCCTTCTCGGACATACCCACGGCGGAGCCGCGGTTCGCCGGAATTTTCCGGCACAAGTCATTATTTACCGGTTCCAACGTGCGTACCGCCATTGCCGAAGGCCGCGCCGACTACGTTCCCATTCACCTGGGTGAAGTGGAGCGGCTGATGGAGTCCGGCGGGCTGCCGCTTGACGTGGCCATGATTCACGTCACTCCGCCTGACCGCCATGGTTTCGTCAGCCTGGGGCCATCGGTGGAGACGACTCTGACGGCGGCGCGTTGCGCCCGCCGGGTGCTGGCGCAGGTGAACGGTTGCGTGCCGCGCACCTACGGGAATTCGCAACTGCATGTAAGCGAGATTGATGCTTTCGTCGAACACGATGATCCGGTTCCCGAGTTTCCGCGCCACCGGAGCAGCGAGACCGAGCGCATGATCGCCAGGCATGTGGCCGGCCTGATCGAGGATGGCAGCACCCTTCAGGTTGGGATCGGGGGCCTGCCGGACGCGATACTCTCCTTCCTCACCGATCGCAAGGACCTGGGGATTCACACCGAGGTCCTGTCGGACGGCGCTATCCCGCTGATCGAGGCGGGAGTGATCAATGGCCGCCGCAAAACCCTTCACCGGCACAAGGCCGTGGTAGCCATCGGGCTGGGCACCAAGAAGTTTTATGACTTCATCGATGAAAACGCTTTCTTCGAATTCCATCCCAACAAATACGTAAACGATCCCTTCCTGATCGCGCAGAACGAGCACATGGTGGCCATCAACGCGGCCCTGCAAATCGACCTCACGGGACAGGTTTGCGCCGAGTCTATCGGGCAGCGCTTCTACAGCGGCTTTGGCGGCCAACTCGATTTCATGCGCGGGGCGGCGCGCGCCAAGTACGGCAAGCCGGTAATCGCCATTACTTCGACCGCCAAGCAGGGGACCGTATCGCGCATCGTTCCCATGCTGAATCACGGAGGCGGGGTACTGACCACGCGCGCCGACGTGCATTACGTGGCCACCGAGTTCGGCGTCGTGAATCTGCACGGCAAGAGCATACGGGAACGCGCGGAACTGCTCATCGGCATCGCTCACCCGGCGTTTCGCGATGAACTCTTTGAGCACTGCGTGCGCTCGCGGTGGTTCCAGCGCAATGAGCTGCTTGCGCCGCAGGCAAGGGCCGCTGCCGTCAGCGTTGCTTAGAAATCTGCAATCTTCAATCGCGCAGCACGCGGCGTCCCACGATCCGGTATTTTCCTTCGACGATGATGGCGATGGCCTCGCTGTAGGCCTGGTGCTCCTGTTCCAGGATGCGGGCGGCCAGCGTGTGTTCATCGTCTTCGGGCAGCACCGGGACCACGCGCTGCACCAGGATGGGCCCGTGGTCGAGGTGCTCATCCACGAAGTGCACGGTGCACCCGCTCACCTTGACGCCGTAATCGAAAGCCTGCTTCTGCGCTTCCAGGCCGGGGAAGGCGGGCAGCAGCGCGGGATGGATGTTGAGAATACGCTGCGGAAACTGCTGGATGAACCAAGGCGACAGCAACCGCATGTATCCGGCCAGTATGACCAGCTCGACGCCGGCCTGGCGCAGGGCGGCCACTACCTCGCGATCGTGCTCCTCGCGCGGACGGCCCTTGCTGGGGATGACCAGCGCATTCAGCCCGCGACGGCGGGCGCTCTCGATGCCGGGAGCATCCGGGCGGTTGGAGACGACAACCGCGATGCTGGCGCGCAGGCGGCCGGCCTCGATGTTGTCGGCGATGGCCTCGAAGTTGGAGCCCCGTCCGGAGAGCAGAATGCCAAGATTCATCGTTCTTACGAGTACTGCACCTTGCGCTCACCCTTGATGATGCGGCCGATGACGTAGCCTTTTTCCCCCACCCGCTCCAGCACGCTCTGAACCTTCTTGAACTTCTTGGGCGAGATGATCAGAATCATGCCGATGCCCATGTTGAAGGTGCGCAACATCTCGGCCTCCTGGATGTTGCCGAGCTTCCGCAGGTGTTCGAAGATCGGCAGCACCGGCCAGGTTCCCAGCTCGACCATGGCTCCGGCGCCCTTGGGCAGCACGCGCGGAAGGTTTTCCGTGATGCCCCCGCCGGTGATGTGGGCCATGGCGCTGATGGTTTCCGCGTCCAGCAGCCGGCGCAACAGGTGCCAGTAGCTGCGGTGCTGCTTCATCAATTCGTTGCCCACCTTGCCCTTGATCTCGTTGACGTAGGTCTCGGGCGAGTAGCCGGCATGGGAAAACAGCAGCTTGCGGGCCAGCGAGTAGCCGTTGGTGTGCAGCCCGGTGGAAGGCAGGCCCAGCAGAATGTCGCCGATCTCCACCGCCTTGCCGGTCAGCACCCGGTCGCGTTCCACCACGCCCACAATGAAGCCCGCCAGGTCGTATTCTTCCGGCGGATAAAAGCCGGGCATCTCCGCCGTTTCTCCCCCGATCAGGGCGCATCCGTTGTGTTTGCAGGCTTCTGCCACCCCGCTCACGACGCTTTCCGCCACCTCCGGATCAAGCTTTCCGACCGCTAGGTAGTCCATGAAGAACAGCGGAGTCGCGCCCTGCACCACTATGTCGTTAACGCAGTGGTTCACGAGGTCGCCGCCGACGGTATGGTGCAGCTTCATCGCGAAGGCGATCTTCAGCTTGGTGCCCACGCCATCCACGCTGGAGACCAGGATCGGGTCCTTGAACTTCTTCCTGTCCACCTGGAACAGGCCGCCGTATCCGCCGATCTCACTGAGCACGTTTTTATTAAAGGTGCGGTGAGCAAGATACTTGATGCGCCGCTTGGCGCGATTGGCGCGCTCGATGTCCACGCCGGCGTCGGCGTAGGTAACGCTCTTGATTTCCTTTTCCATCTCTAAGCCAGAGAATTCTTTACCGATTGGGGCGCAGCGGGATCGAACGAAGATTGTACCACTGTCGAGAGGCGGCAAAAGCGGGGATAGAAGGGAATAGAAATGCGGACTCTAACCGGCCGTCAGGGACGCGGCGGCTGCATCCGCCAGCCAGAGCAGATTGCCTTCCGGAACAATGAGCTGCGCGGGTAAACGCTCAGGGTCACGGGGGCCGAGCAGGACGTCGCGCAGCACCTGCGCTTTCTCCCGGCCGGCAATCAGGAAGGCCACCGTGCGCCCGCGGTTCAGCAGGGGCGCGCTCATGCTGATCCGCCAGGCGTGACCGGGGTCCCCTGCAAGCCTGTTTTTGTCCCGCTTTGCGGGATGGGGTGGGATCACCCCGGCCACGAAATCGGCCAGCACCAGCCGCGAGGTTTCCTTCAGCGCCGGCGAGTGCGGGAACAGCGACGCCGTGTGGCCGTTGGTGCCGAGTCCAAGATAGATAAGGTCGAACTGCGGCAGGGCGGACGAGCCGCCAAAGGACTGCCGGATCTCGTTTTCGTAAGCCGCGGCAGCGGCCGAGGGAGGGCTGATCTCCGTCGGCACACGGTGAACGTTCGCCGTGGGCACGGGAACATGGCGCAGCAGGGCATCGGCAGTCATGCGGTAGTTGCTATCGCGATCGTCGGCGGGGACGTAGCGCTCGTCGCCCCAGAAGATGTCCACATGATCCCAATCGACCCGCCCCTTGAACGCATCCGTCGCCAGCAGCTCGTAAGCGCGGCGTGGTGTGGACCCGCCGGCAAGCGCTACCCGGAAGCGGCCTCGCGCCGTGATCGCCTCGGCAGCGGCACTGACAAACAGCTCTGCCGCGGCGCTGGCGAGGCGCTCAGGATCGCCATAGACGCGGAGTTCGCCCGGATAACCGGCTTCGGGAGAGGTGGTCATTGTTGGCTTCGAACCGGCGACACAGCGGTGTGATACATGAAGGCGGTCCTGATGATGGCCCCCATTTTTTCTTCCCGATAGGGGCTAGCGATTACCAGTCGAGTTCCTGCAAGCCGACGATGATTTTAATTCTTCAGAAGCCGTGCCGGCGAATCCAGATGCCGCATGCTGCCATATCCCGCCTCAATGTAGGGGCGGGCGCCCTCCCACCCCAGCGCGCCAAGAACGGGCACGCTAGGAACCACAGGCTCGCCCCGCGCCCAGGGCAGCCGAGGGCGGCTACCACTACGCCAGACCTCCGCCACTGTGTAATGCATCTATCTAAACAGCGGAGCCAGGGGCGGCTGCCCTACGTCCTGACCTGCTGTTGAGGCCGGGCTAATTCACTCGGGGGGGCGCTACATGATGCAATCGCGGGTGCTGGAAGCTTTTCGCGCCGTGCTCGGCCAGGCCGGCATGATCACTAACCCCATCGAGCTCAAGACCTACGAGTGCGACGGGCTGACCAACTTCCGCGTAATGCCGTCTGCGGTTCTGCTGCCGGATTCAGTCGAGCAGGTGCAGGCGGTGGTCCGCATCTGCCATGAGAACAAGATTCCCTTCGTCGCCCGTGGCTCCGGCACCGGCCTGAGCGGCGGAGCCTTGCCGGTCGCCGAGGGCGTGGTGCTGAGCCTGGCGCGCATGAACCGCATTCTCGAAGTCGATCTAGCCAATCAGCGGGTAGTGGTCGAGCCCGGCGTAATCAATGCCTTCATCACCCAGCGGATCGCTCCCCATGGCTATTTTTATGCCCCCGATCCGTCTTCGCAGCAGGTTTGCTCGATTGGCGGCAACGTGGCGGAAAACTCCGGCGGCGCGCATTGCCTCAAGTACGGCTTCACCTCAACCCATGTGCTGGGTGTGGACGTCGTTCTCCCGGATGGCGAGCTGGTGCAACTGGGCGGCCCCACGCTGGACTCTCCCGGCTACGATCTGGCCGGGGTGTTTGTCGGCTCCGAGGGAACCCTGGGCGTGGTGACGCGGGTGATCCTGCGCATCGTCAAGCGCCCGGAGGTCATCTGCACGCTGCTGGCCGCCTTCAACTCGACCAACGAAGCCGGCGAGGCGGTGAGTGAAATCATCGGTGCGGGGGTGTTGCCGGCCGCTATCGAGATGATGGACAACCTCGCCATACAGGCCGCCGAAGCCAGCGTGCATGCCGGTTATCCGAATTGCGGTGGCCTGCTATTGGTTGAGCTCGACGGCACTGCCAGCGAAGTAGAGACTTTGACGGAGCAGGTGAAGCAGATCTGCACCCACTGCGGGGCCTGGGAGATCCGGCTGGCGCATTCGGAGGCGGAGCGCATTGTCGTATGGAAGGGGCGCAAGGCCGCCTTCGCCGCCATGGGACGCATCTCCCCCAGTTACATCGTGCAGGACGGGGTGATCCCGCGCACCGCCCTGCCGCGAGTGATGGACGATATCGCGCGCCTCAGCCGCGAGTCGGGGCTGCGCGTGGCCAACGTCTTCCACGCCGGCGACGGCAACCTGCATCCCCTGGTGCTCTACGATGAACGCATCCCCGGCCAGCAGAAGCTCGCCGAAGTTGTGGCGGGAGACATTCTCCGGCTCTGCATCCAGGCGGGCGGCTCCATCACCGGCGAGCACGGCGTAGGCGCGGAAAAAAAGGCGTTCATGGCCGAGATGTTCGCCGAGCCTGACCTGGATACCATGCAGCTCGTGCGCTGCGCCTTCGACCCCGAGCACCTGGCCAACCCCGGCAAGGTTTTCCCCAGGCTGCGGCTCTGCGCCGAGAAGACCGGCCCCTACACGCCTCATCCGCTGGAAGTGGCCGGCGTGGCGGAGTTCTTCTGATGGCGGGCGCCACAACCCATTCGCCGCGCTGGAGTGAGCTGGAAGCGATCACTCCCGCCGCCGCAGCGACCGCCGCGGATGCCGTCTGCGGGCGGCAGCCCGAGCGCGTGGTTGAGCCTGCCAGCCAGCAAGAGGTGGCCGCCATTCTGCGCTGGGCAAATGAGAACGCGGTGGCAATTGCACCCCGAGGCAATGGCACCAAGAGCGGCTGGGGCGCCGCGCCATCGGCTCTGGACCTGGTGGTCTCGTTGCGGCGCATGAATCGCGTACTGGAGCACGTCTCCGGCGACATGACCGCAACCGTCGAGCCCGGCTGCACGGTGGCCGATTTTCAGCGCCGGCTGGCCGAACACGGACAGCGGCTGGCGGTGGAACCGCTCTTTCCCGAGCGGGCGACCATCGGCGGGATTCTGGCCTGCAATGACTCCGGCCCGCTGCGCGTGCGCTTCGGCTCCTTGCGCGACCTGCTCATAGGCGTCACTCTCGCCCTGCCCGACGGAACCCTGGCGCGCAGCGGCGGCAAGGTCGTCAAAAACGTAGCCGGTTACGATCTGCCCAAGCTGGCCATCGGCTCGCTCGGAACTTTGGGAATCATTACCCAGGCCATCTTCCGCCTGCATCCATTGCCCAAGGCCGAACAGACGCTCAGCTTTGAATTTGTAAATGCCGCCGCGGCCAATCGGGGGATACTGGCGCTGCTGGATTCCGTGCTCACCTTCACCGGGCTGCAGCTTCGTCTTTTTCCATCCCAACAGACGCAACAGCGAAACGGCGGCCCCGGTTGTCTGCTCGACGTGCGCTTCGAGGGCGTTCGCGCGGCGGTCGAAGACCAGGCGCGCCGGGCCGAGCGCATCCTCCGCGGCCTGCCCGAGGGCGATGGCGGAACCCAGTTGAACCCCGCCGACGCGTCTGCCGAAGTGCAAGCCGCAACTGCGGCCTGGAGCGCCGCCAGCGAGCTCTGGCAGGGGACTCCGGCTTCGATCTGCAAATTCTCGGTGCTGCCGGGCGAGATTGGCTCCGTGCTGGAGCACGCCCGTTCGCAGGCGGAGCCGCTGGGCGTAACGGTTCGCGGCGTGGTTCAGGCGGTCGGAACCGGCCTGCTGCGGCTGGACGGGTCCGATGAGAGCCTTGCCAGTCTCATCCGTGATCTGCGGTCGACCATTGCCCCGCGTCACGGCTCCCTGGTGCTGCAGCACGGCCCCGAAGGGCTGCGTCAACAGGTCGATTTGTGGGGAGATGTTGGCACGGCGCTCCGTCTCATGCGCCGCATGAAAGAGCAGTTTGATCCGAAGGGCATCCTCAATCGCGGGCGCTTTGTGGGAGGAATCTGATGTCTCAGCACGACGATCGAGCGGCAGTACCGGTTCCACCCCAGCAAACGCAAACGGCCTCCAATCCCGTCGAGCCGGTCACCGCTTCGGTCAGAGAGCCGCAGCGCATACCTGCGCCCTCGGCGCTGGTTCCCTGGTCCAGCAAGGTTTTCGACCAGCATCATCCGCCCCAGGACGAGTTGATCCACGAATGCGTTCACTGCGGATTTTGCCTTCCGACCTGTCCCACGTACATGCTCTGGCGTGAGGAGATGGATTCGCCGCGCGGCCGCATTTACCTGATGAAGATGGGTCTGGAAGGCCAGCTCGAGCGCATGGACGAGACCTACGTGCGCCACTTCGACCAGTGCCTGGGCTGCATGGCTTGCGTTTCGGCGTGTCCCTCGGGAGTGAGATACGACCGGCTGATCGAGTCTACGCGCGCCCAGGTGGAGCGGCACTACTCGCGCCCGCTGGCCGACCGGCTTTTTCGCGCGCTCATCTTTTCGATTTTCCCGTATCCGGTAAGACTAAAGGCGCTGCTGCTTCCCATGTGGCTCTACCAGCGTTCCGGGCTGCGCTGGCTGCTGCGCCGCATGGGCCTGCTGAAGCTGCTGCCCGTACAGTTGCAGGCGATGGAGGCGCTGCTGCCCGAGGTTTCGCTGCGCGCGATCTTTGCCGGCCCGCTACCGGCGCGGGTAAAGCCGCAGGGCAAGCCGCGTTTGAAGGTTGGCCTCATCCTCGGTTGCGTGCAGCGTACGATGTTTGCCGATGTGAACGCAGCCACCGCGCGGGTGCTCGCCGCCGAAGGCTGCGAGGTGGTGATTCCGCGGCCGCAGGGTTGTTGTGGCGCCTTGAGCATGCACGCCGGCCGGGAGCAAGAAGCGCTTCGCTTCGCCCGCAGGATGATCAGGGCCTTCGAACGCGAGCAGGTGGACGTGATCGCGGTGAACGCCGCCGGCTGCGGCTCCAACCTGAAGGATTACGGCGTGCTGTTGCGCGACGACCCACGCTACGCCGAGCGCGCCCGCCGTTTCTCCGAAAAGTGCAAAGACGTGACCGAGATTCTGGCCGGGCTGGAACCGCGCGCTACGCGCCACCCACTTCGGTTGCGCGTGGCCTACCACGATTCCTGCCATCTGCAACACGCCATGGGAGTGCGAAGCGAACCCCGCAAATTGCTCTCCGGCATTCCCGGTCTGGAGCTGCTGGAAGTGGCCGAAGCCGCTATCTGCTGCGGCTCGGCCGGCATTTACAACCTGGTCGAGCCGGGTCCGGCCGGCGAACTGGGCGAGCGCAAGGCGCGCAATGTTTCGGCCACCAAGCCCGACCTGGTCGTCTCCGGCAATCCCGGCTGCCTGTTGCAACTGGAAAGCTCACTGAACAAAATCGGACAGCCGATCCCCACCATGCACACCGTGCAGTTGCTGGATGCATCGCTGAACGGGACAGGGTTAGGGTTTAGGGAATAGGGAATCTCGCGTTCGCCCGGTTGTGGTGCCCCACCTTCGCGGAGCGAAGCGGAGCTAAGGTGGGACGCGATGCCGTTGGTTCCATAGTCCGATAACCCACCCTAGCGCCGAACCGCACGGCGCGAGGGTAGGGCACCAATCCACAATCCCTATTCCCTAACCCCTAATTCCCCCGCAGCAGCAACTGCTGCCCCGGTGTGAACGCGTGGTGCCTGATCAGCGTGGTGCTGATCAGGCAGGTCAGGCCGGAGGCGGCGAACATCATGGCAATCACCACGAACTGGTAGATGGCCGCGTACAGCGGCGGCGAGCCGGAGAGCAGCATGCCGGTCATCAGCCCGGGAATCCACACGATTCCCAACGTGCGCAGGTTGTTGAGCGGCGGAATGAGGCTGGCGCCGTAGGAGATTTGCACGAAACGCGAAACAGCGGCTTGCGGCGCGGCTCCCAGCGCCAGCGCCGACTCGATTTCGCCGACGTGCGACTGCACCTCGGCGCGAAAGCGGTCCAGCGCCAGCGAGTTGGTGTTCATGGCGGCGGCGATCAGCATGCTTCCCACCGGCACCAGTGCGGTGATCGAACGGGCGATGATCCCGCTCAGCACCATGATGACAACCACCAGTCCGGCCCCGACCACGATCGCCACCAGCGAGGCCTGAAAGGCTCCGGGAATGCGTTTGGCGCGCTTGGCGGAGGTGAAGGCGGCCAGCACCATCATCAACGCCAGAATCACCCCGCTGGTCCACTGCGGACCCCTCAGCAGCACGATCAGCACCGACCCTGCCGCGGTTACCTGTGCCAGTCCCCGCACCAGGGCAATGACGGTCTCGCGTTCCACGTGTATCTGCCGGCGGCGCGCCAGCAGCATGACTGCCAGCGACATGGCGGCGGCCAACCCGGCTTGTGCCAGCCCGAGAAGCAGATGGTTAAGGTTGCCTTGCAGCATAGAGACCTCTTATGCGTGGTGATATTGAATCGCCATGTTTCAAAGTTTCAGAGTTTCAAGGTTTCAAAGTAATCTCAGATTTTCGATTTGAGATTTCAGCTTGGACTGCAAAAGGCCCGTCTTTCAATCTGAAATCAAAACTACAACTGCTAAACCACGGAGCACACAGAGAAACACAGAGTAAAGGCGGAGAATCGAAGCGGTCAGGCTCAAATACATTCAAGCTGTTACTGCCTCCGTGTACTCTGTGTCCACTGTGTGGTTAAGCGGCTGTGCTTTTGTTTTTTCAATCTGAAATCAAAAAATCTGAAATCTTAAATCAAGCCTGGCGCTCACTACCCAACATCTCTCCGGTCATCCCCACTCGCACTACGGTGCCGGACTCGAGCAGCGCACACCGCTCGGCAATTCTGCCGGCCTGCTGCAGATCGTGAGTGACAATGACGCACGTGAGGTGGTGCGCATCGACCACGCCGCGGATGAGGGTTTCGATTCCGAGCTTGGAAGCTTCGTCCAGCGCCGAAGTAGGCTCGTCCATCAGCAGCACGGAGGGCGAATTTGCCAGGGCGCGGGCCAGGGCCACGCGCTGCGCTTCGCCGCCCGAGAGGTTGTGGACCTCGCGCCCGCCGAATCCTTCCAAGCCGACCTGCGCCAGCAGGCAGGCAACGTCGTCGTCGGAGAGCCTCTCGCCCCGCTGCGCCGGTCCAAAGCGGACGTTGTCCGCCACCGTTCCCGGGAAGAGAAACGCCGTTTGCATCACCATGCCGACGCGGCGGCGCAACTCGGCGGGCGGCAGCGTGCGGTAGTCCACGCCTTCCAGGAGGACGGTGCCGCTGGTCGGCTCGTCGAGACGGTTCAGCAGCCGTAGTAGCGAGGTCTTCCCCGATCCGCTGGGTCCGACGATGGCGAGAACGTCTCCGCGCGCGATTTCCAGGTTAATGTCGTGCAGAATGCGCTTGCCTTCCGCCTCGCGCCCAAGATGTTCGGTCTGAAGGATGGGAGTGACGTTCATTGCGCAGTTTCAAGTTTCAAGTTTCCAGTTTCAAGTTAGAAGCACGCTAAACAAAACTCAAAACTCGAAACTGTTTTTCAGATTCCTCCCCCCATGCTGACGTACTCGGAAGCCTGTCGCTGGGCGGCGCGGTACTGTTCGCGCTCTTCGTCCTCGGAGGCCAGGGCGCGAACCGCGTCCAATTCGCGCGTCGCCTGCACCACCTGGCCATCCAGCCGCTCCAGGCGCTCCTCCAGTTCCTTGACCTCTTTGGCCAGGGCCACGATGACGCCGGAAAGCGGATCTTTCACCTGGTGCGGGTCGGTGATCAGCACGCGCCGGCCTTCCTGGTAGATTATGTGCGCCGGGTTGCCGACTACGGTGGAGTTGGGAGGAACGTCCTGCAGCACCACCGATCCGGCGCCGATGCGCGAGTTCTCGCCCACGATGATGTTCCCCAGTATGTTGGAGCTGTTGCCGACAAAGACGCCGTCGCGCAGCGTGGGATGCCGCTTGCCTTTCTCCTTGCCGGTTCCGCCGAGGGTCACGTTCTGGTAGAGGGTGACGCCGTCGCCAAGGATCGAGGTTTCGCCGATGACCACGCCCATGCCGTGGTCAATGAACAGCCGCCGTCCGATCTGTGCTCCGGGATGGATTTCGATTCCCGTCCAGAAGCGCGCCACCTGCGAGAGGAAGCGGGCGAGAAGTTTGCGGTTCTTGCGCCACAGCCAGTGGTTCAGCCGGTGAAACCATACGGCGTGCAAACCCGGATAGCAAAACAGCACGCTGACGGTCGAGGTCGCGGCCGGGTCGCGATCAAAGACGCTCTCTATGTCCTCGCGAACGGTGTGCCAGAAACCCATGCTTTAGTTTACCCGCCTGCGGCTCGCGCTTCCAAGCGATGGGTCCATGAGCAGGTCAGATTGGGATTGAGTGAAGTTGAGTTTCGAATGGAAAACAGCAGCTCTCGACAGGAGTAGCGCCGCCACCCCCGGCGGCGGGTTGCAAAGTCCCCCAAACACCCAAAAGACGAGCCCGCCGGCGCTACGGCAAGAGACATGGCCCGCCGGCGGGGGCGCCGGCGCTACGCCGGTCTGGGCACGCGTTTCTCGCAATGGTCGTCTTTGCGTTTGCCGGGATGCAGCAGATCGGCCTTTGCCTTTTCCAGCTCCTGGCGCGCCTCCGGGCTTACCTTCGGATAAGCGAGCTTCAATTGCTTCAGGGCGTCCACCACCACCATGGAGACGACCAGCCGCGCGTACCATTTCTTGTTGGCGGGAACCACGAACCAGGGCGCATGTTCGGCGGCGGTATGGCGAATCATGTCTTCGTAAGCCCGCTGGTAGTCGTCCCAGCACCGCCGCTCGCGAATGTCGGCGGCCGAGAACTTCCAGTTCTTCACGGAATCCTCCAGGCGCTTGAGGAAGCGCGCCCGCTGCTCCTCCTGCGAGATGTGCAGGAAGAACTTGCGGACTACGATTCCATTGCGGCTCAGGTAGCGCTCGAAGGCGGCGATGTCCTCGAAACGATGCTCCCAGATTTTCTTGGTGATCAATTCCTCGGGAATGCGCTGGTATCGCAGCAACTCCTTATGCACGCGCACCACCAGGACTTCCTCGTAATAGGAGCGGTTGAAGATGCCGATGCGCCCGCGTTGCGGAAGGCAACGCGTGGTGCGCCAGAGAAAGTCGTGATCGAGCTCCTCCGACGAAGGCGCCTTGAAGGAAAAGACCTGGCAGCCTTGCGGGTTGACCCCGGACATGACGTGCTTGATGGTGCCGTCCTTGCCGGCGGCGTCCATGGCTTGAAAGATCAGCAGCAGCGCCCAGCGGTCCTGCGCGTAGAGCATGTCCTGGAGATCGGAGAGCTGTTGCGCCTGCTGCTGCAGCAATCGCTGCGCCTCGGGCTTGAAGTCGGCGTCAAAGCCGTTGGTGTCGTCCGGCTGATGATCGGCAAGATCGAATCCTTTGCCGTCCTCAACCCTGTAGCGCTTCAGAATGCGCTCGATTGTCTTTTCCGCATTCATGCCAGGCTCCGGGAAGCAGTTTCAATTGCGTGCTTCGCGCTTTATTATGACTATGGCCGCAGTTTCAGGGCGAGACTCCAGATTTTCAAGTAACTACCTATGGGCGGCGAGATGGGCGACGAGCCTTCCCTGCCGCTCCCGACAGTGTATCCGAGCAGGCGGTCCGCAAACAGAACAATGGTTTTCGGGTAGTGTCCTAAATGTGCGTTGAAGTGATTCTGGTGCGATAATTGCCAACCGAGGCGTTCTCCTGCCCATGGAGGTTGGCTTCGTGAAACATCTTGTACTTGCGACAATCATATTATTGAGTTGCTGCGTGAATGCTGCCACGAATCCCGGCGAGCCAAGTCCACGCTGCTACAACGACGGGGATTCTGTTTCGTTGCGTGGAGTCGCATCCCCCGTGATGCTCAAAATGGCAAATGGCACTGTGAGTAAGGTATGGGTGTTAACGACTGAAACTCCAGTATGCGTTATGGAGCAAGCGCCATGGAATGATGCACCCAAACAGATCACCGTTTTACGGGTTCAGGTTATCGGCTCCGCTCCACCATTAGGGTCTGCTGTTGAACTGAAGGGCAAACTGAGCACTGGAAATATCACACAGTATTATGCCGAACCCACGGCCATCACAGTAACGAGTGGTCGAAAGATTAGTGCTTCCGTACCCCCTAACCCATCAGTCCCCACCGTCCCCGCCACTCCCGCCGCCGTCCCATCAGTCCCCGCAGACGGCGAGGATGTATTGAGCAAACAACTCATATATTGCCTGATGCCGAAAGCACAATACGGTCAGTATTCATCGTATGATGGCGGCAAATCGGCAGCCAGCTTGCTTCAGGATGCATGTCCATCGGAATACCTCGCTTGGGTCAATAACTGCAAGCGATTGGGAACGTCAGAACGCCAATGTATTTTGGCGGCAGCGGTAACTGCTCAAAAAGTCATAAAAAGTTTCGGCAAGTAATTAGTGCAATTCTCGATTTGCTCGGGAGTATAATTAGCGCCAATAAAAACGAAAGCCCGCTGGCAGGCGGGCGATTCGTGAAACTGTCGGACACGCGATCCCACGGTAACAGGGAGGTGTGTCCATGTCAAGCGCTTGGTGCCGATGCCGCTCCGCATCAATTACCGCCAGTATTACGCTCACGTTTTTACAAGGGCATTTACCGAAACAAAAACCTTCACACAGCACAAACTCACGGTGAGCGCGATTATGGCTATCATCGTGCGTGTTGCTTTCTGGGGCTTCGCTCAGGTTCAACTAACTTGGAGCGGAGTAGGGCATGAGCTATTGCGCGATCTGCTGATTGTTGTCATCTGTTACGCAATAGCAACAGCGGGATCGTTTTGTTTCAATTTGATTCGTGTTCCAGCATTGATCGATGCTGATTACCGAAGCGAAGTCGGCAGATTGTCGGAAGAATTGGCGCTTCCAGACAAGGAGCTGGCAGAGCACATAACGGAGCTACTTAATCAAGTCAGTGACGTTGACAAAAAAATTGTTTGGCTCATTCTGATGCACGGCGAGATCACGAGACCGCATGTTAAGGTTCCAGAGGTTACGTGGGAGCAAACATGGAAATCTCTTGAAAAATGTATAGATGTTGGTTTGCTGCGAATTGGAAATCCGGGGAATCCCAGTAGCGGCGCTCTGTGGCAATTATCTGTGTCTTATTACGTTCCGCCAGAATTCCGCGACTCACTA
>JBEKQR010000037.1:0-16565 GCA_049519515.1 Candidatus Korobacteraceae bacterium | reverse complement strand
ATCTGCATCGGGCAGGCGGCCAGCATGGCGGCGCTGCTGTTGGCCGGGGGCGCTCCCAAAAAGCGCTTTGCCCTGCCGACCTCCCGCATTCTTATTCATCAGCCGCTGATCATGGGCGGGGGGATCTCCGGCCAGGCCACCGATATCGACATTCAGGCGCGGGAAATCCTGCGCATGCGCGAGATTACAAATCAGTTGCTGGCGAAGCACTCCGGCCAGATGCTGGAGAAGGTGGAGCGCGACGTGGAACGCGATTTCATCATGAATTCGCAGCAGGCCAAAGAATACGGGTTGATTGACGAGATCATCTTCAAACACCGGTAAGGTGTTTACCCGGCTCAGGCGTGGCCGCTGCCGGTTAACAGCTTGCGGCCACTTGGTTGCATGAGGCAGATGCCGGATGTTACATAACGAGAGGAGCAAATCTTTTGGCTAGTTCACCAATGGACACTTCTGGCTAGTTCACCAATGGACACTTCCATTGGGAAGAAAGTTGATGTTCAATAGGGCAGTCCTGGGTCTGCGGGTAACGGCCCCCGGCGGGAAAGCGGCGAGGGCTTCCGCCAGAACGATAGCAGCGCGAAACCTGCGGCGTAGGGTGCGAATGCTGTCTCCGCGCGCAGCGCGCACGGAGGCGGCAAACAGCTTTGGCAGATTTGAGGGAGTCATATGAGACGTTCCGGTTCGGACGAAGTTTTGCGCTGCTCGTTTTGCCACAAGTCCCAGGATGCTGTCGCCAAGTTAATCTCCTCTCCCAGCGATTATCCCCGGGCTTATATCTGCGATGAGTGCGTCGCTGTTTGCAACTCCATCCTGGAGGACGACCGCAGCGAAGCCCAGCCGGCAGCCGCTCCCAGTCAACTGCCCAAGCCGCAGGAGGTCAAAGCTTTCCTTGACGAGTACGTGATCGGCCAGGAGCAGACCAAAAAGAAGCTGGCCGTCGCCGTTTACAACCATTACAAGCGGGTTTACATGAACCGCCAAAAAAGCGGCGATGTCGAGCTGTCCAAGTCGAACATCCTGCTCATAGGTCCCACCGGAACCGGCAAGACATTGCTGGCGCAGACCCTCGCCAAGATGCTGGACGTGCCCTTCGCCATCGTGGACGCCACCACCCTCACCGAGGCCGGCTACGTCGGCGAGGATGTCGAGAACATCATCCTCAAGCTGCTGCAGGCCGCCGATGGCGACGTTGCCCGGGCGCAGACCGGAATTATCTATATCGATGAGATCGACAAGATCGGGCGCAAGGACGAGAACCCGTCGATTACCCGCGACGTCAGCGGCGAGGGCGTGCAGCAGGCGCTGCTGAAGATCCTGGAGGGCACGGTCGCCAATGTTCCGCCTCAGGGCGGACGCAAGCATCCGCACCAGGAGTTCACGCCGGTTGACACCACCAATATCCTGTTTATCTGCGGCGGCGCCTTTGTCGGCCTGGAGCGCGTGGTGGGCCGGCGCGTCGGCAAACGCTCCATGGGATTCCGCTCCGGCGAAACGCCGGGGCAGGAGGCAGTGGTCCTCAGCAAGCGCGACAGCGAATTGTTGCGCAAGGCAGAGCCGCAGGACCTAATCAAGTTCGGACTGATCCCGGAGTTTGTTGGCCGCTTGCCGGTGGTGGGAATTCTGGACGAACTGGACGAAGACGCGCTGGTCGAAATCCTGACCCGACCCCGCAATGCCATCACCAAGCAGTATCAGCGGCTGTTCGAGTTCGAGAACGTCAAGCTGTGCTTCACGGCGGATGCTCTGCGCCGCATCGCCCATGAAGCCACGCTGCGCAAAGTGGGCGCGCGTGGGCTGCGCATGATCCTGGAAGAGCTGATGCTCGACCTGATGTACCACCTGCCCAGCCAGAAGAAGGTGAAGGAGTTCGAGGTTACCCGCGAGATGGTGGAAAAACGCGACGTTTCCATCGCCATGCTGGAAAAAGCCGGTTAAACAGATCAGGGGCGAGGGCTCGGGGGTACGTTCACCAGCTCTCCGCCCCTTTCTTTTCTCCCTGAACAGCTATTCCCTGAAACTTTTGCCGTTGGCCTCTGGTTTCTCCCTCATTTTTCCCGTGGGCATTTCTTCTCTTTCTGAGTAGGACCTTAAGCGAAATGTTCGGGCTCGTTAGTGCTTGCTCCAGGTTTGGCGGCATTCTTTTTCCGGAAAACTGCCGCAAATGGAGAAGTATTTGCAAGCGGGCTAGCGATGTGTGCAATTTTGTTGCCGTAAAAGGAAATTTTCTTCCCTGGCGGCTTCCCCGTCTCGAATTTGTCATCTCACAACTATGGGCATATTACCTAAGAGACCTCATGTGGGCTCGGCATTTGTTGCCCTGGGATGCCAGCTGTAGTAGGCTCAGGAATAGAGGCGTGAGGCTGCGTGTATCTTGCGGGCAGCGCACGGGGAGCGGGACTTGGTGAGTTCTACAAAGGAAAAATTCGAGAGCAAAAAGCTGCCGATGATGCCGATTCGCGATGTCGTCATCTTTCCGTTCATGATGACCCCATTCGTGGTCGGACGCGAGTCCAGTGTCCGCGCCCTGGAAGAAGCGCTGGCCAGCGACAAGCATATTTTCCTGGCCACCCAGCATGACGCCAGCGTCGACGAGCCCAAGCCAAACGAGATCTACCAGGTCGGCACAATCGTCAACATCGTCCAGAGCCTCAAGCTGCCGGATGGCAACATCAAGGTTCTGGTGGAAGGCCTGGAGCGCGGCAAGACGCTGCAGGTCAATGACGCCGATGGCTACATGGAAGCGACCGTGCGCACCGTCAAGAACACGGTCGAGGTGACGCCGCAGATAGAAGCCGCCATGCAGCGCGTCATCTCCCAGTTCGAGCAGTACGTCAAGCTCTGCCAGTCGCTGAACTACGAAACCATGGCGGCCACCGTCCGCATGGACGACATCGCCAAGCTGACCGACACCATCGCCGCCAACCTCCAGCTCACCATCGAGGAGAAGCAGGAGCTGCTGGAGATCTTCGACCCTGCCGACCGCTTGAGCCGGGTGCTGGACGTTCTCGATATCGAGATCGAGAAGCTCAACATGGACCGCACCATCCAGTCGCGGGTAAAGCGGCAGATGGAGCGGGCGCAGAAGGAGTACTACCTCAACGAAAAGATCAAGGCCATCCAGAAGGAGCTCGGGCGCGGCGAAAAGAGCGAGTTCGACGAGCTGAAAAAGAAGATCGACAGCTCCGGCATGCCCAAGGAAGTCCACGAAAAAGCGATGCAGGAGCTCAAGAAGCTGGAGGCCATGCCGCCCATGTCGGCCGAGTCCACGGTCTCGCGCAACTACCTGGACTGGCTGCTGGCCGTGCCCTGGAAGAAGAAGTCGAAGGAAGTGCGCGACATCGAATTCGCCGAGAAGATACTCAACCAGGACCACTACGGGCTGGAAAAGATCAAGGACCGCATTCTGGAGTTCCTGGCCGTGCGCCAGTTGGTCAAGAACCCGAAAGGCTCCATCCTGTGCTTCGTGGGACCTCCGGGCGTGGGCAAAACGTCTCTGGGCATGAGCATCGCCAAGGCGACCGGGCGCAAATTCGTGCGCATGTCGCTGGGCGGAGTGCGCGATGAAGCGGAGATCCGCGGCCATCGCCGCACCTACATCGGCGCCCTGCCGGGCCAGATCATCCAGATGATGAAGAAGGCCGGCACCAAGAACCCGGTATTCATGCTGGACGAGGTCGATAAGATGTCGGCGGACTTCCGCGGCGATCCCTCATCGGCGCTGCTGGAAGTGCTCGACCCGGAACAGAACTTCATGTTCATCGACCACTACCTCGACGTCGAGTACGACCTTTCGCAGGTGTTCTTCATCGCCACCGCCAACGTCTTGCACCCCATTCCTCCGGCCCTGCAGGACCGCATGGAGGTTCTGCGGCTGCATGGCTACACCGAGCCGGAGAAACTGGAAATTGCCAAGCACTACCTGGTGAAGAAACAGCGCGAGCAGGCGGGGTTGAGCGAGCAGAACATCACTTTCAGCGACGACGCCATTACCGGCATCATTCGCTCTTACACGCGCGAAGCCGGGGTCCGCAACCTGGAGCGCGAGATCGGAAACGTCTGCCGCAAGGTGGCCCGCAAGGTGGTCAAGGAAGGCCAGGCGTACACCATCGCCATCAATGGCGAGAACCTCAACGATTATCTGGGCGTGATCCGCTTCCGCGATACCGTGGTCAACGAAAAGAGCGAGATTGGGCTGGTGACCGGGCTGGCCTGGACCGAGGTCGGCGGCTCCATCCTCTCCACCGAAGTGACCATCGTGGAAGGGAAGGGCGCAAAGCCGATACTGACCGGCAAGCTGGGCGACGTGATGCAGGAGTCGGCGCAGGCCGCCATCACCTATGTCCGCTCCCGCTGGCAGCAGCTTGGGTTGGCGCGCGACTTCTACCGCAATATCGACATCCACATTCACGTGCCGGAAGGCGCCATTCCCAAGGACGGCCCTTCGGCGGGGATCACCATGGCGACCGCCATCTCCAGCGCCCTGAGCCGCATTCCCGTGCGCCGCGATATCGCCATGACTGGCGAGATCACCTTGCGCGGCAAGGTGCTGCCGATCGGCGGATTGAAGGAAAAGCTGCTGGCCGCCCACCGGGCGGGAATCATGGAAGTGCTTTTGCCCAAGGAAAACGAGAAGGACTTGGCCGACGTTCCGGAGAACCTGCGCAGCGTCATGAAGCTCCACTGCGTGGACAACATGGACCAGGTTCTGCAGCTTGCGCTGGAACGGCCGTTGACGGAACTTGCGGGAGTCGAGCCGGGCGCCATGTCGCCGTTGCCCCCGGCCCCCGATCCGCCTGCGGCAAGACAGTAGATCAACCCCAGCAGACGCAAAATCGGCGACCGTGGAGATCCCGGCCACGTCCTGAACTGGTTTCGCTTCCGGGCCCGCCCTCGGGTGGGCCTTCGCTTTTCCCGGCGCAAATTTGACAGGTATGCGAGCGATGAGAATCCACCCCAGTTTTCTTCTGAGTTCGAGCGATGCCCGGCAGTTCCCGCCGCCGGGCGCGCCGGAGATCGCCTTCCTGGGGCGCTCGAACGTCGGCAAATCCAGCCTGATCAACGCGCTCGCAGGCGCCAAGATCGCCAAGACCAGCAACCTCCCCGGCCGCACGCAAACCATCAACTTCTTCGAGATTCGTTGGCCCGGACGCCCCAACCCGGAGCTGCTCTTCGTCGACCTTCCCGGCTATGGCTTTGCCCGTGTGCCGCGGGAGGTTTCCGCTCAGTGGCAGAAGTTCGTCGATCCTTACCTGACGCACCGGTCTTCTCTTTCCCTGTGTTTGTGCCTGGTGGATGCCAGCGTGCCGGCGCAGAAAAGCGACGCCCAGCTCGTCGAGTTCCTGCGCCATGTGGAGCGGCGCTTTGTGGTGGTGGCCACCAAGGCTGACCGGGCCGGCTCCCGCCTGCATTCCGCCCTGGAAGCCTTGCGGCAGGCGCTTGGCGTCGAAAAAATCATGCCATTCTCGGCCAAGACCGGCCTGGGAAAAGACGAGTTGTGGAAGCTGATGCGCTCCGTTGCCAAAAGAACCATGCCGGAGCAGGACAGCGGGGAAGGCGGTTCGCTGGAATCGACCGGGTGAGAAACCGCAGTTTCGAGTTTCAAGTTTCGCGACTGCGCGGAACGCAACATGAAAAACGTGGGTGCCCCACTTCAGCCAGGTGAATAAGTTGCTTGGGCGTTATTAAGCTTTGCACGATTAATATTCCTAGCCGCCGATCAGCGGGACAAAGCGGCAACCGCCCAGGTTGCTGACCGTGATTTCTCCGCCAGACTTGTGTACCCGCTGCAGCTCCTGTATGTCATTGCCGATGGGAATCACCAGAATTCCGTTCTCGTCCAATTGCCGCTGCAGCGCCCCCGGTACGGTGGAAGCCGCGGCGGCCACGATGATGCGTTTGTAAGGCGCGAATTGCGGCAGGCCCTCGCTGCCGTTGCCAATCACCACTTCGATATTGTGATAGCCCAGGCGGGCGAAGTTCTGGCGGGCCTGCTCGGCCAGCGGCGCGATCCGTTCCACCGTATAGACCTGGGCGGCGATGCGGGAGAGGACAGCCGCCTGGTAGCCGGTTCCGGCGCCGATCTCCAGCACCGTATCGGAGGCCTCCAGGGCCAGCGCCTCGATCATGAAGGCAACGATATAGGGCTGCGAGATCGTCTGGCCCTCGCCGATGGGCATCGGATGGTCCTCGTAGGCATCGTCCCAGGCGTGCTGCGGCAGGAATTCATGACGCGGCACGCTCGCCATGGCCCGCAGCACGCGCTCGTCGCGGATGCCGCGGTCAGCGAGCTGCTTTTTGACCATGCGCATCCTGCGGCCGAGAAAAGGATCGTGCTCGTCGGACTGATCCATTGGCTTGCAACCCGCACCGTTCATTGCAATTGAAGATTGAAGATTGCAGATTGCAGATTGCAGATTGAACTGCGGCCAGCAGCAACTGTGAAAACCGCAATCTTAAATCTGCAATCTTCAATCTGAAATCTGAAGTGTCCTCAATGTTTCCGGCGCCGAATGAAGATATCAAAGCTTACCACTCCATTCTGGTCCCGTACTCCGACAATCGAAAAGCGGGAGGTGAGGAAGTACTCGAAGCGGATGATCTGCTGGGCCGATTGCGCCAGGTTGGTGATGTAGGTCAGAGTGACGCGGTTGGAGACGGTTTGCTCCATGGTAAGCCGCGCATTGGCGCCGGTCTGCGGGCCGCCGACGTTAGGGTCAATCTTGATCCGGCTTACCCCGAACAGTTTTTGCAGGCGGCTGTTCACGGTGGAGTTGAGGGCCTGGCTGAGAATCACGGTCGAGGCCGACTCGTTGAGCGCGGCACTTTGCTGGCTGGCGCCGGGAAGCTGGTTGGCCTCTTCCGTGCGTCCCAGGGCCAGCAGCGAGATGATGTCTGCGGACGGCAGCGGCGGGTCCGAGCGGTAACTTACGTTGATGCGGCTGAGCGTCCCTTGCAGGCCGAGGGTGATGTCGTAATCGCGGACCCGGGTTGAGGCTTCGATGTCGATGTTCGGGTCGATGCTGACCGGATTGCTGAAAGTGATCTCACCGCGGTCCAGCCGGTAGGTTGAACTGGTGAGATTGAGATTGCCTTCCAGAATGCTGATGCGTCCCAACACTACCGGCTTGGCGGCGCTGCCGCCGATGTGCAGGTTAACGTTCCCGGTAACCCGCGCCAGCGAACTCTGCATCTGCAACTGCGGCGCGGAGGAGACGCGCACATCCAGCCTGATGTTGTTGGCGGTCGAATTGGGATTGGCCTCAAGCCGGATCTGTTTGCCCTTGCCCAGGTAGCTGGCAAAGTCGAATTGCGGATTCAGGGCAAGACGGTTGACGATGACATTGCCCGACAGCATGGCATTGCCCGTAGAGCCGGAAAAGACGAGGCTGACATCCACGCCCGAGCTGACGCCCTCGGGATAACGCAAGCGAATGTTCTTGCCATCGGCGGTCAGGTTGAACATCAGGGTGTGGATCGCGGCGGCCGGCGTCTTTGCCGACGCAGTTTTGCCGTAGCTGACAAATCCTCCAAGTTGCAGGCGGCCGCCTCCCATCACGGCGACAAGCTCCTGCACCTGCAGCCGGTCCTGGTTGAAGGCGAGCACGCCATTGATGTCGCTCAAGCCGCCGGGCAAATCGACATAGGAGACCGCGCCATCGCTAATGCGGACCTGGCCGCGCAAGGCGGGCCTGCCGGCCGTCCCGCGGACCTGAACCGACAACTCAGCCAGGCCACGCGAACTGAGATCGGGGGCCAGCGTTTGCAACAGCTTCAGATCGGTCTTCGCATCCGCCTGCAAATTTAGGCGCTGATCGCCGGCGAGGTTCGCCTCGCCGCCTATCTCGAAGTAATGTTTCTGCAGCCCTTCCAGACGAAATTGTTCCACCTTCAGTACGCCGGCTTGCAGATGCAGGCGAAGCGGGCCGGCATTTCGAAGCGGCAGGCCCTCCAGTGATCCCGTCAGCTTGGTCACGCTCAGCTCGCCGCTCATGGCCGCCGAGGTTCTGAGTGGACCTTCGAGCAGCAGCTCCGCGTCTACGGTTGCGCGAGCGGCGTGTCCGGCGAAGAAGAAACCGCGCAATGCCGGGTCGAGAGCAAAATTTCCGGCCACCAGTTTCAGCTCCATCGGCATATCGCCGCGCAGGTGGACGGCGCCGTCGAGAGCCAGCGAAGCGTCCTGGAAGCTGGAGCGCCCGGTCAGCTCCATCTCCGCGCCATGAGTCACGGCCTCGATTCGGAAGCCGCCCAACTTTTCGTCGTTGATGAAGAGATCACGCAAGCGCAGGGAAGCGTTGATCTCCGGGGCCTCGGGTGTTCCCGAACCTCGGGCCTCAAAAGCCAGCGTCCCTTGAAGACGCAGCCGGCGGCTTTGCAGGTTAGAGATCCGCTCAAGCTCAAAATTCGTGCCGTGCAGCGCGAAGGTAAACTCCCGGCTGGCAAGACTGTAGGAGCCGTTACCGGTCACCCCGCCGAAGCTGCTGGCTGCGGCCAGCTTGGGAATTCGTATCTGCGCGCCCCGGAACTCCACGTCGGCATCGACGGACCGGACAGGCTGCCCATAGGCTACAACGCCTAACGCCCGCAGATGCCCGCTGCCGTTCAACTGGCGACGGCTTCCGCGAACCTGGAACGTCCCTTCCAATTGACCGCTTACGGGATAATGCGTTGTCACTCCGGCGGAGGCAACGACTGTCGGGGCCTCCATTCCGGTAATCGCCTGTACGTCATTCAGCTCTGCGTTGCGCACCTGCACCCGCAATTCAACAGGCGACGACTCCGTGAGTTCCCCGGAGGTCAGGGCGCAGCTTCCATCAAATTCGATCTCCGTCTTCCCGCGCATTACTTTCCCGTGCTGGAACGAGAGTTGCTCGGGAGAATAAACGAAATCGGCGTGCAGGCTATCCCAATGCAAGCGTAGAGGGGCGGGCCTGCCCGCCGCGGCGGCGGACGCCGATGGTGTGTCTGCTGCATCGCTGAATGCCAGCCAGCGGGCAGGCGAAGAAGTTCCTTCCGCACTGGCCGCTTCGGGATGCCGGCCAGGCTCTTCCGTGATGCGGGGCAGCACGGTAACAAAGTCATGCAGCTCGAGACGGGCCGCGATCTGCGGGGCGGCGATACTGCCCGCTGCCGCGCCAAACAACGAAGCCGTGCCCGCCACTTCCACCGGAAGCGGCTGCCGCAGATGCAACCGGTCCAGCGCCGGCTGGAGTTCCTCAACTTTGCTGGTGGAGATGGTGAAGCGGAGATTTCCGCCCCGGCCGCCGAGCGTTCCGCTGGCCTGCAAACGGGTAGCAGTGCTGGCCGCGCTCAGCTCGGCAAGCTGCAGGAATCCTTGCCGGCCAAAGTACGTCCCCCGGAGCAGCCCGGTGACGGGAATGTCTCCCGGCCAGGCCAGCGGCGGCGGCGATACATTCAAATTTACCTTGGCCTCAGCGTTGCGGAGAGCGCCCTGCCAATTCACGTCGATGGTCCCGCTGGTGTTTCCAGCCAAGTTCGGCAGGGAGGCTTGCCGGGAGAATGTTGTCACGATCTGCTTCAACGGCAGCGAGCGAAGCATGAACTTTGCCGAACCATGCTCTTGCACTGCAACAAACTTGGTTCGTTGGGGGCCCCGCTCCCGGCCAATGCCGTTCTTGCTGTCTCCGGGGCGAAGGCTGGCGGCTTGCGCCGGGCGCCAGTTGACGATTTCGGCTTGCCCGGTCAGACTGCCGCCGGGAAGGGAAGCGAACAGATGCGGGATCGTGATTCGCTCCGAGTCAGCCGTGAATTCCAATCCTGCGCTCAGCTCCCGCAACGCCATGAGGCCAAGCTTCCAAGTCACTGCCTTGGCGATGGCTTTGCCGGAGGAGGCAAATGAGGCTTGGTTAAACGTCGCGCTTCCGCTGGCCTCGATCCTGCCGGCCGCCATCTCTGGCAGCCGCGCCATTGAGGCAAACTCGGGAGCATCCGCGTCAACTCTGTAAGCCAAGCGCACCGCCGGACTACGCCAGTCCATCAGATTGCCGTCGAGGTGGAGCGTCGAGCGCTGGGTGGCGATCTCGAGTGATTTAACGGCTGCGCCTTCCGGGTGCAGCGTGAGATTGGCCTCGGCGCGCGCCGCCAGCGGACCATAGCTTCCGAGGCTGACGGCGAGCGCGCCGACGCGGGCCTGGGCCTGGTAGCCATCCTCAGCGGCAGCGTATTCGCCGGTCAAAGAGAAGTCCTTGGCCGAGAAGTCCAGAGGCAGGCGGCGTTGATTCCACAGCAGCCATCCGGCATGGGCATCGAGCCGCTCCAGCGAGAGATCGTGCAACTTCTGGATGGCATTGCCGCCGTGCCCCGGCAACTTAAAAGGCGGATGGTTGCTGCGGCCATCTTCGCCGACGATGATGTGGACGACCGGGCCCTCCAGCGACAGCTCGCGCAGGGCTATCCTCGGCTGCAGGATCGACAGTATCTTTATCCGCGCCCGCAGATGATCGACCGAGACGTAGGGCACTTCGCCCGCGGGCTCCAGACCGTGAATTGTCAGTTTGTCCACGTCGAATTGCAGGCGCGAGAGCTGCCAGCGAAAGCGCCCGATCTCGACCGTGCCTCCGGTGATGTTCTCCAGCTCGGTGACCAGCTTGTGCCGCATCCGTTCGTAAAAATAGCCGCTGTTGACATACCAGGCGGCCACGGAAACGGCAAGCAGCGCCAGGGCGGCAATCGCCAGCGCCCGGCGGCGGCGCGGGAGCGCCGGCGGAGCCATGCGCTCCTGCGGGGATGCGATCGCTTGCGCCTGCCGCTCCTCGCTCACTCCGGCCTCATCGTTGGTCCAGTACGGAGAATGACGGTCCTTTTCCACCGGAGCCCGCGCCCCGCGCGGGTTGCGGCGAGAGCTGCAGAATGCGAACGCGGCCCTGCTCGCGCAGGCTGGCGATCCAGGCGCTGAGTTGGGCGTCGATCTTCTGCTGCAGCAGAATTTCCCGGATGCTGTCTTGCACGTTGCGCAGCGGCTCTGCCGTTGCTCCCCGCTGCTTCAGCTCGGGCAGCAGCTTGTCGTTGTAGTAGCTCTGTATCTCGCTCCAGGCGACGTCGGCGCTGGGACGCAGCCGCGCATCGACGAAACGCATGATTTCCAACTGATCTTGCAGGTATCTGCTCAGCCTCGGCTCGTCAATGCCGTAGGCTGCCAGCATCGCGTTCCAGCTTGCATCAGATGCCGCGCCCGGCAGCGAAGCCCGTATTTCCACTATGCGGCTGCGCGCCGGCTGGGCGGAAGTGGCGGGCAGGCCGGACATCTGCTGCCGGATCAGCGTGCGGTCGATAAGCCGCTCCATGGCCGCGCTGAAATCGGCCGCGCCGATCTCCGCCGCCGGCTTGCCTTGCATCAGGGCCTCGATATGGGCGGTCTCCTCCACATCGCTGGCCAGCACGGGGTCCTGGTTGACACTGGCCACTATGCGATCGACAAGCGCTGGTGAGGGGTCTACGGCAGCAGCCGCCGTTGCCGCCGGGAATGCAGACCCGGCCGCTGTTACAGGGCCGGCCAGCGCGGCCAAGAGCGCAACCGCGGTGATGAATCTAAGAAAGCGCATTAGCAGGTTCGCCAATTCTAAAACGTTTGTCCAATACTGAAAGATAAATTAAACCGCCGCAACCGGTCGATGTGCGACGTGGTTCCCTCGACCTTAAAAAATGCCGGATTCAGCGCATAACTGATGTCCAGGCGGAGCGGCCCGATGGGAGTGAGGTAACGCAGCCCGCCCCCTACGGCCTGCGCGATGTAGTTGAAGTCGCAGGTTGCGATCAATGTCTTGCACGCTTCCTGGTTAGATTGCGACCAGCGCACCACGCTGGTCCACATATGGGAAACGGTATCGAAGACGTTCCCCGCGTCGTGGAAAATCACGAAGTTGAACCCCGGGCCTGCCAGCGGCAAGGTAGCCGGCGGGGTGCGTAATTCGAAGTTGTTGACAAACATGGCGTTGCCACCAATCGGGAAGCCCGAGATCGGATCGCGTGGACCGGCCTGGTTAAGAGAGAATCCGCGCAAGGAGTTGCTGCCGCCGGCAAAAAAATGCTCGGGCAGGGGCACAACCTTCGAGCTCCCGTAAGGAGATTCGATGCCGATTCTGGTGGAGCGCGCGAAGACATAACCGTTGCCGAAGCGATGATAGGTCGAGTTTTGGGCCAGGATTCGCCCGAAATTTGCTTCCGACCCAAGCCAGCCGGTGGCTACCCCAAAATCGGCGGTGGTGAAAGATCCCTTGGTGGAAGCGAGCGGATTATCACGGGTATCGCGCAGATAGGTAATGCTCGGCATGCCGATTCGCACCGGAGCGGCGTAGAGCGAAGCCAGGTCCGGACTGAATCCCGCCGGAAAACTGCTGGGGTCAACCTTGTCGCGCCGGTAGCTGAAGCCGTAGACCAGGCGGTCGGCGCGCGTCAGGCGCTGCTGCAGTTGAAACGATCCCCCCAGCCGTTCGGCGGTAAAGGTGTTCACGTCGCGGGTATTGTCGTAGAGGAACGAGTAGGTGAAATGCAGGTTGGGATGCTCGAACCAGTGCGGCTGCTCGAAGCTTGCCTGCGCGCGTTTGATCAGGTTTCCGACTTGCGCCTGGAAGGTCAGCGATTCGTCCTTGCCGCGAAAGTTATTGCGGGTGACACTGAACGCACCCGTGGGGCTTATGCCGGTGTTGCCTTGCGGGTTGCTGCCCGGAGAGCTGCCGGTGGCAAACTCTATGCCAACGCCGAAGTGGAATGTGTAACGCCGCGCCTCCTGAAGCTGATACACCACGTTCTTGCGTTCGACCTGCCCGCCGGGATTCTGCACCGCCATGTTGACTTCATTGAAGATGCCGAGATCGTAAAGACGCGATTGCGTCTGCGCCATCTTCGACTGGTCCAGCGGATCTCCTCCGTGCAGAGTAAAGCGGCGGCTTATGAAGCTGCGGCGCGTATGCGACAGCCCCGAGACCAGCACATTCTCGACGTAAACTCGCTCGCCTTCGGTGATCGTGTAAGCCACGTCCATGTGCGCCGGGTCGCCTTCCACCGGCTTAGCCGTCGCCTCGAACTGCACTTGAGGAAACCCCTGGTTGAAGTAAAAGTTGACCAGTGTTTCGCGGTCGATGGTGGCATTGGCCAGCGAATAAGGCTGTCCCGGGACGTTGTAGAGGTTCTGCCGCAGCAGCACCTCGGGAAAGCTGCGGTTGCCGGCGATGGTCAGGTTGCGAACCAGCACCTGTCGTCCTTCCTCAATCTGGATCAGCGCCTGCAGTTTCCGCGGGTCGTCCTGGTAGTCCTCGACCACGCTGCCTGTAACCTGCACGTCGGGAAAGCCGTTCTCGCGGTACAGCGTCTTTATTGCCGCCACATCGGCGACCAGAAGGGAGGGGCTGAAGCTGCCCTTCGGCAGCAGCCAGCTTGACACCTGTGAAGACATCCTCTCGCGCAGGGTCCGTTGATCGAAATATTTTCCCCCTTCGATCCTGATGTTCGCCAGCCGGTGCCTGGAGCCGTGGTCAATCTCGTACACGATCCGGACGCTGTCTTCCTCGCGCTTCTGCTGGAGGCTCACCTTGGCGTTGAAGTAGCCTTCCGACTGCAGAAAATCGCGCAGATTCCGGCGGCCTTCGTCAAGCAGGTCCTCGTCGGTCGAACCTTCCTGATACACCGGAACCTGCTTCTTCAACTGCCCGCGCGATATTCGGGCTCCTTCCGCCATTATCTCGACTAACGGCCCGCGCCGCACCTCGATGGTGTAATCGACGGTGTTGTTGGCCGCATTGTACGAGCGGGCAATCGCCACCTGGGCCTCAAGGCGCTTTCCCTTCTGGAAGCGCTTGCGCAGGCGCCGCAGGGCGCGCTGAACCTGGTCCGGCTGAACTTTGTCGCCGGGGTGAAGGCTGGCGAAGTCCTCCACCTGCTCGGGAGACAGGCCGGGGCTGCCGGTCAGAGTGACCCGGCCAATGCGGCTTAGACCGCCGGGAACCACGTGGAAATTTACGCTCATCTGCTGGGTTGCCGGGTCGGGGTTCTCCACGTACGTGATCTTGGCCTGGTAGTAGCCGTTGTCCTCCAGCAGGCGATGCATGCGCTCCAGCGATTCCTGCAGCCGCTCCGGCGAGTACTGCAAGCCGAGCTCGAGGGTTGCCGAGCTGATCATCTCGCTTGCCCGGGGGCCGTCTTTCGGCAGACCGTCGACCGTAAGCAGGCCGACGAAATAATGCGGAGTGGTGCGAAAAATGAGTACTATTTCCTCCGCTTCCGCCGGCTCCGAAACCACGTCAATGGTGTCGAAGAGCTGCGTTTGGTAGAGCCGCCGGATGCTTCGCCGGATGGCCTCCCGGTCGACGGGCGCCCCTGTTTTCTGCTCGATCAGCTTTACGATGTAGGGAGCGGTGGCCATGGGCGTGCCCTGAATCTCCACCCGCGCCACCACTTGCGCCGGCAGCTTGTGCACCGCTGCCGGGATTGAGCGCGCAGTCTCCTGGGCCGTCAAGAGCGCGGGCGTTTGCTGGGGTTCGGGCTCGCCTGCCTGGCCGGTTGTCACAGACTGAGTTTTAGCCGGGGGTGTGGCAATCGCCTCAAGGGACGCGACCTGGGCGCCTGTTCGAGGTCCCGCCAGGCAGAGAGCCGGCAGGACCACGAAAACACGGACAAATGCTGAGTATCTGGCTCGCAAAAGCCCCCTCTAAAACCCTACCGCGCAACCATGGACGCGGCGGGAACCCCGTGCCGGGGGCCCCGCTATTCGAACCAGTTCTCAATGCACGCGGCAGCTCACTTATAATAAATCGTTTCCGGCAAAATCATGGTGATTCCAGTGAAATTCGCAGACCGTTACTCACGGCAGGTCCTGTTCCGCGGCATTGGGGAGGAAGGACAAAAAAAGCTTGGCCAGGGACGCGTGGTCATTGTCGGCTGCGGCGCCACCGGCTCGGCCTTGAGTTCGTTGCTTGCCCGGGCCGGCGTGGGCTACCTGCGCATCGTGGACCGCGACTACATCGAAGCCAGCAACCTGCAGCGGCAGGTCCTGTTTGACGAGGCCGATGCGGCGGAATCCTTGCCCAAGGCGGTGGCGGCGGCGCGCAAAATCGCCGCCTTCAACTCCGAAATCCAAGTCGAGCCGCACGTGGAGGACCTGACTCCGGCCAACGCCGAAGAGCTGCTGGGCCAGACTGACCTCATTCTGGACGGCACCGACAACTTCGAAACCCGATACCTGATCAACGATTACGCCGTAAGCTTTTCCGTGCCCTGGATCTATGCGGCGGCGGTCGGCAGCTACGGGGTGACGATGAATGTGCTGCCCCGGCAGACGGCGTGCCTCGCTTGCATCTTTCCCGACGCGCCGCGCGGCGTGGTCGAGACCTGCGACACCTCGGGCATTCTGAATTCAACCGTCAACGCCATCGCCTCGCTGGCCGTCACCGAGGCCATGAAGCTGCTGGTCGGCAGCCGTGAAAAGCTGCGCCAGACCCTGCTCTCCATCGACTTGTGGTCCAACGATCGGGCCGAGGTCTCGACCGCCCGCCCGCGCCCCGGCTGCCGCGCCTGCGGTGAAGGCAAATTCATTCACCTCTCCGGCGAGGCCCGGCCGCACATCACCATGTGCGGTCGCAACTCGGTGCAGATTCACGAGCGGCAACGCCCCATCGATTTCGCCGAGATGCAGGAGCGGCTGAAGCCACACGGCACTGTTCGCTATAACGAGTTCGTGCTCAAGTTTTGGCGCGAGCCTTACGAACTGACGCTGTTCCCGGACGGACGCGCCATCATCAAGGGAACCACCGACGCCGCCGTGGCCCGCAGCCTGTACGCCAGGTTCATAGGATCGTAGATAAAGCAGGGAATGGGAATTAGGAAGGCCATGTCCGGCGACGTAGAGGGCTGAGCAGTCCTATGACACTTATCGAGCTTTTTGCCACATCGCCAAACATACTGAACGAACTCGCGGCTGAATTCGTCCGTCGAGGAGACGTGTGCTTTAGAGCAAGTAAGACAGCTCAGGAATCGGCATGCTTTATGCTCGCACTCCGGTGCTCCTCGCTTCTGCTTGGCGCAGGGCATCTCATGAAACCGAGCACACGAGATAGTTTTGATGTGCTTATGAGATCGTTCTTGGAAGCCCGAGATCTTCTAATTAATTTTCGCATCAGCCATAAAGGTACACTAGATAAGATTGACTATTGGTTCGCAGGGAAGATGAATAACTCATGGAAGCCCGACCATAAGAAATGCGAGGAATTTCTCAGAAAGATTGGAACGGGCGAGCCCGAGCTAGCTCGGCGCTGGAGCATGGTCACGGCTCTCTCGCACCCGACATTCTATGCTGCAAGTAATTCAGCCTTGCTCATGGCGACCAAGGTGAGCGGGCGCTCTGAGTTCGAGGACACCGCTCAATTGATGGAACCAAAGATCGCGGATTATCTCGTCTCAATCTCTACCCTCATCGTTTCCGGAACGTACGACTTGCCCGGCTGGGTTCCGCTCGCTTGCGATCCGACCCGATTGCCTAATGTTGATCCGTTCCATAGCTCCGTTTTGAAGATAGCGATTCCATACCTAGACAAGACGAGAAGCGCCAGTTTACC
>JBEKQR010000036.1:0-20565 GCA_049519515.1 Candidatus Korobacteraceae bacterium | reverse complement strand
GCTCAAGCCAGCGGCCCGCGATGACGCCCGGCATGCGCCAGGTGAGCAACCGCGCGGGTAATCCCACATCGCCAAAAGAAGGCAGCTGTGGAGCACGCGCGCAGGAGGCGCTGGCAGCTTTTGGAGAGCTGCCGGGCACATGAATCCTGGGTTGGTTTAGCGGATATCGCGCTTCAGTTTGCGGGCAATCGGGGCGACCTTGTTGCCGGCGGCTTGCGCCCAACCGCTGCCGCGCTGCCACAAATCCGCCGCCTGATCGCCCAACTCTTCCATGGTGTCGCGCGCGTCTTCGTAGCGGCGGCGCAGGTCCTTGCGCAGTTGCTTGCCGGTCTTGGGCGTCAGCACGGCCGCAACCAGCGAGCCCACTCCGATGCCAATCAGCAGAAAAGCCAGCGCCACCCGCACGCTGCTGTGTCCGGTTGCAGAGCCGCTGTCGTCCCTGAAGTTGTGATGCTCGGCCATAAACACCTCTTTACCCTTTGCTTGCAGGATCGAGCAGGCGGAGCTTGTCCCACCCGGCAGATGCAAAGCCTCTGCCGCTCCACCAGAGCGTCGAATGTGTTTAGAAAAATCGTTTGCCTCAGCTGTTGCCAGCCGGCCGCAGTATTTCTGGCCGGAGGCCGTAGCGCCGGCGGGTTCTTAAGGCACACAGGGGGCCCGCCGCCGGGGGCGGCGGCGCTACCAGATGAGAGCAGCTCGCCTTTGCAGCCGCATTGAGCACACCTCCCGGATCAGCGCTGCTGTTTGGGGGGATGCGACTGCGCTTTTTCGATCCTGGCCCAGGTATCCCTCAGGGCTACGGTGCGGTTAAAGACGGGCCTTCCGGGGGCGGAGTCGGGATCGAGGCAGAAGTACCCGAGGCGCTCGAACTGGTAGCGGTCGCCCACCGCTGCCTTGGCCAGCGAGGGCTCCAGCTTGCATCCGGCCAGGACTTCCAGCGAATCAGGGTTGAGGTTGGCGGTGAACTCCTGTCCCTCTTCGGTATCGCTGGGATTCTCCTTGGTGAACAGCTTGTCGTAGATGCGGATCTCCGCGTCTACGGCGTGCCTGGCCGAAACCCAGTGAATTGTGGCCTTGACCTTGCGCCCGTCCGGGGCATTGCCGCTGCGGGTGGCGGGATCGTAGGCGCAGTGGACCTCGACCACTTCGCCGCTCTTCGCGTCTTTCACCACGCGGGTGCAGGTGATGAGGTAGCCGCCGCGCAGGCGGACCTCGCGGCCGGGGGAGAGGCGGAAGAATTTTGGCGGCGGCTGTTCGCGAAAGTCGTCCTGCTCGATGTACAGCTCACGCGCAAAGGGAACCTTGCGGGTGCCGGCCACCGGATCTTCGGGATTGTTGGCCAGTTCGAGTTCCTCGACCTGGTCTTCCGGGTAGTTGTCGATCACCACCTTCAGCGGCCGCAGCACGGCCATGGCGCGCGGAGATCGCTTATTGAGGTCCTCGCGCAGGAAGTGCTCCAGCATCTGAATTTCGGTCAGGCCGTTGGTCTTGGAGACGCCCACGGCGCGGCAGAAATTGCGAATGGCCTCGGGGGTATAGCCGCGGCGGCGGATGCCGCAAAGGGTCGGCATGCGCGGGTCGTCCCAGCCGCGCACCAGTCCCTGCTGCACCAGTTGCAGCAGGCGGCGCTTGCTCAGCAGCGTGTAGGTGAGGTTCAGCCGGTCGAATTCGAACTGCTGCGAGGGAAAGATTCCCAACTGCTGGATGTACCAGTTGTAAAGCGGCCGATGATCTTCAAATTCGAGCGTGCAAATCGAGTGGGTGACGCGCTCGATGGAGTCCGACTGCCCGTGCGCGTAATCGTAGGTCGGGTAAATGCACCACTTGTTGCCGGTGCGGTGATGCTCGGCATGCAGGATGCGATACATCACCGGGTCGCGCATGTTGAGGTTCGGGGAAGCCATGTCGATCTTAGCCCGCAAGGTGCGCGCGCCGTCGGGGAACTCTCCGGCGCGCATGCGCTCGAACAGGTTGAGGTTTTCCTCCACCGAACGGTTGCGATAGGGGCTGTCCGTGCCCGGCTTGGTCAGGGTTCCGCGGTACTCGCGCACCTCCTCCGCCGATAGATCGCAGACGTAAGCCTTGCCGGCGCGGATCAGTTCGAGCGCCCATTGATAGAGCTGGTCGAAGTAGTCGGAGGCGTAGAAAAGCCCCTCCCAGTCGAAGCCCAGCCAGCGCACGTCCGCCATGATCGATTCGACGTACTCGGTCTCTTCCTTCTCCGGGTTGGTGTCGTCGAAGCGCAGGTTGGTGCGGCCGCCAAACTCGTCCGCCAGCCCGAAGTCGAGGCAGATCGCCTTGGCGTGACCGATGTGCAGGTACCCGTTCGGCTCGGGCGGAAAGCGGGTCTGAATGGTGGCATCGCCGTACTTCCGCATGCGCACGTCTTCGAGCATGATGTCGCGGATGAAATTCGACGGGCTGGCCCCAGGCCCGGCAGTCGCGGAATCGGCTTCTCCCTTGGCTTTGTATTCATATCCCTGCTATTTTTCTACTTTTTGCGCAGCTCGGTCAAAACCTGGCGGGCGACTTCCTTCAGGGTCTCGAAGACCCCAACGCCCTGGCTGGCAATGGCCTGAAACACTTGCTCGTCGCGCCTGGCCAGCTCCCGCTTCAGCTTTTCCACCGGCATGGAATTGGGCAGATCGCGCTTGTTCAACTGCAACACGTAGGGAATCTGCCGCAGCTCGTAGCCTTGCTCGCGCAGGTTGATGGCCAGGTTGTCCAAGGCCTCCAGGTTGGCGTCCACGCGTTCCTCCTGCGAGTCGGCGACGAATACGACGCCATCGACGCCACGCAGGATCAGCTTGCGGCTGGCATCGTAGAAAACCTGCCCCGGCACGGTGTAGAGGTGAAAGCGGGTGCGAAAGCCGCGGACCGTACCCAAGTCCAAGGGCAGGAAATCAAAGAACAGGGTGCGGTCGGTTTCCGTGGCCAGCGAGATCATCTTGCCCTTCTGGCTGCTGGCGGTCTTGTCGTAAATGCATTGAAGATTGGTCGTCTTGCCGCCGAGGCCGGGGCCGTAATAGACGATTTTGCAGTTGATCTCGCGAGCAGCGAAATTAATGAAGCTCAAACTTTCCTCGCTCTTTACCCCGGCACGTCAACTGCGGACGCGCCGGGGACCCTAAGTCCACCCCAACGAACTTCGTTCGTTGGGGACCACGGTGCGACCTATGAAGGCTGCTTCGATTGTGCGCCAGCTTGGGGCATTTGTCACGATACAAAGAGGTTACCTTGGACCCGGCAGACGCAAAAGGTCGTTTTGCCGGGGCCGCGGTGGCGGTGCTACTGCGAAGGCGGATGCGCCGGGTAATAACCGTCGCGGTGAATGACCGTCAGGTCCTGGCGAGGACTCACCTTGACTTCGATGGTCCGGTACCCCAGTGATCCCCTGGGCGCGTTGCTGTAGTAGCCGAGGGTGTACTGGTTGCGCGCCTGCTCGGCCAATCGCGAGTAGGCATTCTCAATGCCGCCGAGACTCAACTCGGCCAGCACCTCGCCGCCGGTCGCGGCAGTGTATTTCGGCAAAATATTGCCGTAGCCCTGGCGCGGCAGGCGGATGCGGGCGAGCTTTTGGTAGAGGGGAATGGCGGCGGTATCGACCCCGACGGCGAACACGGTGATGTTGTTGGTCAGCAGCACCCGCCGGACGCTGCTGTAGCTGTTGTCGCTTCCCTGTTCCCGCCCGTCGCTGATGACGAAAAGGATCTTGCGCCGCGTGGGGTCACGCTCGGCCAGGTCGGCGGCGCCTTGTGCGATGGCGTCGTTGAGCACCGCCGACTCCGGGTAGGCGCGGTTTCGAATGGTGCTAACCACCGGCCCGGTGTCCGGAACCGGGCGGCTGTTGATGCTCGGCCCGGCGGTCATGGGACTGTCCGCGATGGCTGGGCCGGGGGTGTGGCCTTCGATCTTGCGCAGGGAGCGCAGCGTGGCGGTGGTCTTGTCGCCCAGCGCCTCCAGGAAATCTTGCCTCTTCTGCACGGTGTTTCCGTAAATGTAAACCGCCATCTCGTCGTACTGGCTGAAGGCGCCGGTCAGGGCGCTGAAGGTCCGCTTGACGCGATCCAGCACGGTGTTGGGCAGATCGACATCCAGGATCAGGGCGGCCGAGATCGGGAACGGGTCGCTGGTGAAAAAAGTGATGTCCTGGGCTACCCCGTTCTCCAGAATCGAGAAGTTCTGGCTCAAAAGCCCGTTCACCAGCCGTCCGGATTTGTCTTTCACCGTAACCGGAATCTGGACGAAGTTGACGTTGGTGACCAGCTTGAACAACTGCTCGCGACCAGAAGGCTCGCCTGCCGGCTTTTGGCCGGGCGCAAGGGTGGTAATTCGCGGCCCGGGAGGCGGTGGGGCCTGGGTGCCGGAAGCCGGCTGGGCGGCGGGCGGCGGAGCCGGCTGAGGCGCGGCTGCCGGCGCTTTCTGCTCCGGCGGGTTGGAAGCCTCGGGAGCCCGGGGCAGAGCAGGCGGCTGAGCGCTGGGTTGCGGTTGCGGGGCCTCGGGCAGGTTCTGCTCTTCTGCCACGGCCCATGCCGAGGTGGACAGCAGCGCCGAAAGCACAATTGTAATGAGGAAGATACGCTTTGCCCTGGCGGCTCCGCCACAGGCCACGGGCGGCCATACTGAGACCCGGTTCATGCCTTTCCCCTTGTCTCCCAAGCGGCCGGGCAACCGGCCTCCGCTGGGACACGGAATTTCTTCAGCTCTGAAGCACAACAAACCGCGTAATTCTGCTTCTAAGTAATAGTCGAGACCGTGCTCTGCTCGTCACTGTGTTGTTCTACGGTCATAGTAATCTACACCGCGCTTGTGTGAAAGGCCATGAGACTGCTTAGACGCTTGCTTACGCCGATGCTGTTTGCCGGAGTGCTACTCGTGCTCCCCGGACTTGCGCAAACTTCAGACCAGCCCAGTGCGGGCCACGCCGCCAATGACAAGTCCAGCGCGAAGCAGCCGGAGACCGCGCCTGGAGAATCGGCGGAAACCTTCAGGGTTGACGTCAACGTTGTCAATCTTTTTTTCACCGTCAAGGACAAGCACGGCGTCATGGTGCCGAACCTGCCGAAAGAGGACTTCACCGTTCTGGAAAACGGCAAGCCGCAAACCGTCAAGTATTTCATGGCCGACGCCAATCAGCCGCTCACGCTCGGACTGCTGGTGGATACCAGCGGCAGCGAAGCCCGCATGCTTCCTTTCGAGAAGGAAGTCGCGTCCCAGTTCATCAGCGATGTATTGCGGCCCAAGGATCTCGCCTTCCTGATCAGCTTTGACGTGAACGTCGATCTCTTGCAGGACTTCACCGCCCAAGACCAGGACTTAAGGGTGGCGCTGCGCCGGACGGAAATCAACACGGGGGGCGGAGGCGGCATTCCGGGCATGGGCGGAGGGCCGATCCCGCAGGTTCGTTCGCGCGGCACGCTGCTGTACGACGCCGTCTACCTGGCCTCCGAGGATAAACTCAGGCACGAAGTGGGCCGCAAGGCCTTGATCATCTTCACCGACGGCGACGACGAGGGCAGTCAAACGACGCTGACGCAGGCGATCGAAGCGGCGCAAAAGGCCGATGCCATGGTCTACGTGGTGCTCATCTACGATCCCCGGTTTATAAACGGCGACCGCGAAATGGAACGCCTCTGCCAGGAAACCGGGGGCCGCGTGCTCCGCGTCGGCGACAGGAGCGAAAAATTAAAGAAGGCGCTGCAGGAAGTCTCCGAGGAGCTGCGCAGCCAGTATTACATCGGCTATACGCCCACCAACAACAAGGCTGATGGCAGCTTCCGCCGGGTCGAGGTCCACGCCAAAAACAGCGATAACAAGGTCCACGCGCGCAAGGGCTACTACGCCGCCAAACAGTAACCCCGACCGCACATGACTGGAATTGTGAAAATTCGATAAATCCGCCGCTGGCATTGGCCTGGGCCAGCTATTTGCAAGTAAAATTAGGGTGTGAAACAAATCATCTTCGTTGTGGAAGATGAAGCTGACATTGCCCGCCTGGTTCGGCATCACCTGGAGGCGTCCGGGTTTGCGGTGCGCCTCTTTGCTGCCGGAAACACCCTGATCGAGGAAGCCGAGAAGCAGAAGCCGTCCTTGTTCCTGCTTGACATCATGGTTTCCGGTGCTGACGGTTTCCAGCTGTGCCGCCAAATCCGAGAGAGGGCCGGGCTGGCGATGACGCCGGTCATCTTCCTGACTGCCAAAACTGGTGAACCCGACCGCGTGCTTGGGTTTGAGCTCGGGGCCGACGACTACATCTCCAAGCCATTCAGCCCGCGCGAGCTGGTGGCGCGCGTGAAAGCGGTGCTGCGGCGCTTCGAGCGCCCGCTGGAGCCGGATGTGGTCCGCTTCGAGGACATCGTAATCGACAGCAGCGCCATGATTCTTACCGTCCGCGGCCAGCCGGTGCCGACCACGGCCACCGAATTCCGCCTGCTGGATTACCTGGCGCGCCACCCGGGAAGGGTGTTTACCCGCGATCAGTTGCTGGATGCGGTTTGGCGGGAAACCGCATTCGTCACGCCGCGCTCCGTCGACGTTTACGTCCGCCGGCTGCGGGAGAAGATCGAGGTCGATCCCGAGCAGCCGCAGTATCTGCGTACCGTTCGCGGAGCCGGCTACCGCTTCGGTGCCGTGAAGTGAAGAGACACATATTCTTCAAGCTGTTGGCCGCCTTTCTGCTGGTTATCGCAATAGCCACGTTCACGCTTGACCTGCTGGTGCGGCGCTCCTGGGAGAACTCGCTGCGCCGCGAAATCGAGCTGGCTCTGCGGCAAAAGGTGACCATGTTCGCCGACCGCGCCGAGCACGAACGGGGGCTTACGCCCGAACAGTTGGCCCAAATCGTCAGCCGCCAGGCCGGCGCTCGCGCCACCATCATCGATAGCCAGGGCGGGGTGCTGGCGGACTCGACGGCTGACCCGGAGGAGATGGAAAACCACGCCCAGCGCCCGGAATTCCAGGCTGCCTTGCATGGAACCGTGGGCGCGGCCACCCGGCGCAGCAAGACGGTGGGCATTGAATTTCTTTATGTCGCCGCGCCGGTGGGCACTGGCGCCGTGCGCCTGGCCTATTCGCTCGCGGCCATTCAGGAAACGCGGCGCAGAATTCGCTCCGAGCTGCTGGCCGGCTCCATCCTGGCGTTCCTGGCGGCCATGATCGTTGCCGCCCTGTATGCGCACAACCTCAGTAAACGCTTGCAGCGCATCGTCGGCTTTGCCGCCAAGGTGGCCGAGGGCGACCTCTCCGCCCGCCTCGATGAGCACTCGCAGGATGAGGTCGGGGCGGTGGCGCATTCGCTGGACGCCACTGCCAAAACGCTGCAGCAGAACTTCGAGGCCTTGCAGACCAGCCGCGACCAGTTGGAGACGCTGCTCAACAGCATGCAGGAAGCCGTGCTGGCCGTCGACCGCGACGGGCGCGTGCAGTGGGCCAACCGGCGCATGGAAAAGCTGCTGCCCGCCGGCGTCCGGCTGCATGCCAGCGTGGTAGAGACGATTCGCGACCCGAACTTCCTGGCCACTATCGAGACCGCTCTCCGGCAACGCACGCTGGCCACCAATCGCGCCATTTCGATCGCCCCGGGAAAAATCTTCAACGTTACCGCCGCCCCCATGTCCGGCGGGCGGGCCGTCGCCGTGCTGCATGACATGAGCGACGTCGAGCGGGTGGAAAAGACGAGGCGCGACTTCATCGCCAACGTTTCCCACGAGCTGCGGACGCCGCTGACCAGCATCCAGGGATACGCGGAGACGCTCCTGGACTCCGCCGCGGAGACCAACTCCAACCGCGAGTTTCTGGAGGTCATCCGCAAGAACGCCGCCCGCATGACCCGCCTGACCGAAGACCTGCTGATTCTGGCCAAGGTGGAGTCAGGCGAGCAGAAGCTGGAATTGCAGCCGCTTTCGCCGGCGGAGCTGTTCTGCGACGCCGCCGAGAATTTCCGCGAGAGCGAGTTCAAGGGCCAGATGGAATTGAAGCTGCTCAATGAGGCGCGGCAGCCGGTAATCGCCGACCGCAATGCCATATTCCAGGTTTTTCGCAATCTCATCGATAACGCGCTGAAATATGCCGCCTCGGGCGAGCGCCTCGAGATCGGGGCGCGCGACGTGCCACGGGCGGTCGAGTTCTTCGTGCGCGACTACGGTCCGGGCATCGCCTCCCAGCATCTGCCGCGTTTGTTCGAGCGCTTCTACCGGGTGGACAAGGCGCGCTCGCGGGAAAGCGGGGGCACCGGACTGGGCCTGGCGATTGCCAAGCACATCGTTCGCGCTCACGGCGGCGCCATCTGGGCGGAAAGCGAACTGAACCACGGCAGCACTTTCTATTTCACTCTGCCGGCTGCCAGCGAAAACGCCGCCGTGGATGCAAGCGCACCGGCTTGAGCCACATTCACCGCAGTCAGCATACAATAGATTTACGGCCGAGCCGGTCAGGGCACGCTGTCTTTGAAAGGGCGAACAGATGCTGAATACGGCCGGTCTTTGCCCCTGAGGTATTGGCCCTCGCGGGCTGAAGCCCGCTCGGGCTATTGAAATAAAGGGTTTTTTACGGCGCGGCTCAACAGGCTGCGGAAAAACGCGCCGAAGCAACAAGCGAGGCGCTATGGGGTGTGGATACTACAAGACGGCAAACAAGAGCTTGTGGTCTCGTTCGATCTGGAATCTGTTTTTCCGCAGCCCGTCAAGGCACCCCGGCAAGTCAAATGCGGACTTGCCGGGGACCCCGCAAAGCCGCGCCCCTTCAAAACAACAGCAGGCTTGGTTTTTCCACGGCCGGTAAGGGCGGGCCCCTTCAAAATTAGGGCTACAGCAACTGTGGTACCGCCATAACAGGTCACGGTAGAGAGCACACCATGTCCGCTACTTTGAATCGGCGCTCCGAGATTGCTCACGTCATCGAGCTGGCCTCGCAGGCTTTTGTGCTGGCAAGAACCGCCGCCACCGCGGCCGGCCAAAGCCTGGCGACGGGCTCGGCTGACGACCTGAAGCTTCTGCGGTCCAGCGAACTCAAGCTCGACGGCATCGATCGTGACGTCGATGAGCTTGCGACCTCGCTGATCACCCATGTCAGCGAAGGCGAAGCCCGCGAATTGCTGGCCTGCATGAAACTGGTGGTCGCACTGGAACGGGTCGGCGACTTGCTGTTGAGCTTCGGCAACCGGGTCGAATCCATCGGGCTGAGAATCGACCCCGAGGACCGGAAAATCCTGGTATCCATGTCATCACAACTGGAAGCGATGCTGGGCGATGCCGAGCACGCTTTTACCGAGCGCAGCCTCGACCGCGCCATAGCCGTGTTGCGGGCTGACGCCGAACTCGACCGGCTGCGCAACCTGACGGTCCTGCACCACATCGAGTCGCCTCACGAGGACCGCCGTCCGGTGAGTTTTCACGTTCTATTCATGGCCCAGGGCCTGGAGCGCGCCGGCGACCACGTCAAGAACATCGCCGAAGAGGTTTGCCACCTGGTGAGCGGACGAACGGTGAGGCACGTTCTGCGCAGCTACGACCGCCCCGACGAGCAGCGCTTTATCGACTATCTCAAGGCCCAGCATCTGGACAAACAGTAAACGCGGCCCTCCTCCGACGCCAGCCGGTATTCACGGGAAATTCAAGCGCCTGTAACGGCTCCGTAACATTCAAAAGCCCACAATTGAGGGACTCTCGCGCTGTCTCAACCAGAGCTGTTTCAGCCAGAGCCAATTGTGAGGACCGCATTGAACCGCTTTGCCAAAGTCGTGTTAATCCTTGTCCTGCTCGGCGCGGTTAGCGTATGCGCCAGCGCGCAAATCACCCTCAACGCCGCCGGCGCGACCTTCCCGTATCCCATCTATTCCAAGTGGTTTAACGACTACAACAAGCTTCATCCCAACGTGCAAATCAACTATCAGTCCATCGGCAGCGGCGGCGGCATTCAGCAATTGAAGAGCGGCACGGTGGACTTCGGCGCCAGCGACATGCCATTGAATGACGAGATGCTGAAGCAGATTCCGATGCCCATTTTCCAGTTTCCGACGGTGTTGGGCTCGGTGGTGCCGGCTTACAACATCCAGGGCGTTACGGCTGAGCTGAAATTTACCCCGCAAGCGCTAGCCGGCATCTATCTGGGGCATATCACGAAATGGAACGACAAGGCCATCACCAGCGCCAACCCTGGCGTAAATCTGCCGGACAAGAGTATCGTGGTAATCCATCGCTCCGATGGCAGCGGTACAACGTTCGTGTTCACCGACTATCTTTCCAAAGTCAGCCCCGAGTGGAAAGAGAAGGTCGGCAGTAACACCACCGTCAAATGGCCGGTGGGCATCGGCGGCAAAGGAAATGAGGGAGTTGCCGGTCAGGTACGCCAGCTCGAAGGCGCGATCGGGTATGTGGAACTCATCTATGCGCTGCAAAACAAGATCCCTTATGGCAGTGTCCAGAACGCTCACGGGATCTTCCTCAAAGCGAGTCTGGAGTCGACGACCGCTGCTGCGACCGGAGCCGGTAAAGAGCTGGCAAAGGATTTTCGCGTATCCATTACCAACGCTCCCGGCAAGAATGCCTACCCTATCTCCACCTTTACGTATCTTCTGATCCCAAAGCAGTGGAAGGATGGCGCCAAGGCAAAGATCATGACGGATTTTCTAAACTGGATGCTCGACCACGGCCAGTCCGAGGTAACGCAACTCGACTACGCGCCCCTGCCTGCGAATGTGGCGCAACGAGAGCGGACATTTGTAAAACAGATTCGCTGAAGCAGAAAGTAAGTTCGTAAGATAAAAGCCGGAGATTGGAGGACAAAGCGTTCTGTCGTCCAACTTCCGGCTTTTTTGTGTTTGCCGGGGTCCGCCAACTCTGCTAACTTCAGAATACGACAGAAACTTACAACTGTAAGAATCCTGGGAGTAGAGATGAAGAGAGTACTGGCCGGAGTGCTGTCCCTGGGCCTACTGGGCTCGACCTCGCTGTTTGCCGAGCAGGCGGCAAGCGCAAAGAAAGCGTCCCCTAAACCCGCGGCGGACACGCAGGTTGCGCAGCAACTGGAGCAGATGCAGCAGCAGTTAAAGCAGCAACAGGAAAAAATCGTTCAATTGCAAAAGCAACTGCAGCAGAGCCAACAGTCTCTGCTGCAGGCGCAACAGCAGCTCGACTCGGGGGCGCGAGAGGCCCGGCAAAAAGCGCAGATGGCGCAACAGCAGGCGACAAGCGCGCAACAGGACGCCAATAAGCTGGGCAACGAGGTTTCCGATATCAAGGCGACAGTGGGGGAAGTCCAGCCGAAGCCCCTAGCCAAGTAGCCCTGACCCAGCGGACGCAAAGCCGCGTTTGCCAGGCGCCTGACCCTCTGAGTGTGGGGTTCCCCAGGTTAACGCCTGCCGGGGTCCCCGGTCCCGCTTGGCGGGACCGGTGTTGCGTTTGCTGGGGTGGTATTAGCGCGGCGCGAAACCTGGGGCACTTCAAGTTGACCCACTGTCGTCATCGCTACTGCAAGGCGTTTTCTGTTACCCTCTGCAATCGTGGCCCGTACATCCCCTACCGACAGCAGGGCGGAACTGGATACACTCGCCTGCGCGCGGGAGCTGCTGGAATCGCAGAGCACAATGACGCTGGCCACCGTGGATGATCACGGCCAGCCCTACGCCACGCCGTTGTTCTATTTTCCGCGCCCGGATCTCACCCTCTGCTGGCTTTCCTCGGCGGAGAGCCGCCACAGCGTCAACCTGCGCAGCCGCCCACGCGCTTCGGTAGCGGTTTATGCTTCCGTAAATCGCTGGGAGAAGATTCGGGGAGTGCAGATGGAGGGCGCCGTTCAGGAGATTTTGAACGCCGTCGAGCGGCGCGAGACCCTGTCCGCTTATCGCCGCCGCTTTCGGCTCGGAACCGTCTTGTCGCTGGCGATCGCCAAGGCCACGCTGTACAGCTTCCGGCCCTCCTGGATTCGCTACCTCGACAATGCGCGCGGCTTTGGCTACAAGGTCGAGCTGAACCTGTGAAGAAGATGTTTTTCGTGCTCACAAAGAGGTGAAAGCGCGGCGAGAGTAGCGCCGCCGTCCCCGGCGGCGGGCTGCTAACTCCAAAGACAGGACCCGCCGGCGAGGACGCCGGCGCTACCACGAAGAATTGCTGTTACACGAGGCCTTTGCCGGTCAGCAGCATCGAGCGCATGTTTTCGCAGGCGGGCGCTGCGCGGTAGATCTTGCACTCGTAACAATCCTTGTCCGGCCAGCAGCAGGCGTGACTGACCCAGCACGGATTGTTGGGCTGCGCCGAGGTGGCGCACTGCCGCCGCTGTTCACCCTCGCAATGGCGGAGGTCCCAGCAGGGAAGCAGGGCGAGAAGATGGCGAATGCCGGCAAAGTTCAAGCGATAATCGCGCACCAGTTTCAGCAGGGTCTCGATCCAGGGATAGTCGCGCTCGGTGTAGTAACGGGTACCCTTGGCGGACTTCACCGGGAGCAACAAACCTTCCCGCTCGTACAAGCGCAGCAGATCGACGGAGATGTTGAAATGGGTGGCAACGCTGCCGATCTTGATTTTGCGCTCAGGTTTTGGGGGAGGCACGATAGAGGCTAATGGGCTCGGAGCTGAAAGCATGACTACCTCAACAGAAACAGACTAGAAGGTCATCTTCTTGCGATTGACGGATTATAACGTGATCTGGCACTCAAGAGATGGGCAACTTAGTTACCATTCCAGAGGTTGCAGTCCAGAATTTAGCTGCCAATAACTCAGATAGTTAGCATAATTTTGGAAAACTGCAAGGAAATCCAGACCAATGCAGCGTGAAAACACTCCATCCGGCGGGCCATTTGGCCCAAAATGGGAATGTTGAGCTGTATCTTTTTGCCCATGCCCGGTGTCCCCGGCAAACGCCGTAGTTGCGGTTGGTGATTTCGCCCTTCACCCGCCGGCACTACGTCTCGCACACGCCCATGGACCACACCGCCATAATCAAGTTCGTGGAGGACCGCTTCATCGGCAGTGGTCAGTACCTGACGCCACGCGAAGCCGCGCAACCGAACCTGCTGGAGTTTTTCGATTTCACCGCCGTTCCCTGGGCAACGCCACCACCGGCCGCACAGGTGCCAACACCCACGCAACCGACCGCGGCTACCTGTACACCGGGAAGCATGTAACTGCAGGGGGTAGGGATTAGGGGTTAGAGGGTTTGAGCCATCCACCGTCACACACGCAACCGCGAAAGAGCCACTACAGTTGGCGGAATTGATGCTGACGTTTTGAGTCGAAGAATATGTGCCCGCAACAGGGCTTAATGTAGGCGCATTGCAAGTTGTGGCGAACGCACTCCCCGCCAGCAGGCAGAGCAAAATAAGGATTAAGACTTTTCGCATCACTTTGTCTCCGTCACCAGCCAGGTCGTCTGCTTGGTTGTTCCGTCAGACACGAAGGTGAACTTCAGATAATCACCGGAAGCCAGCGTGGTGGTGGCGCTCTGCGTGCCGGCCGCCCATGAACTTGAGCAGGTGATGGCTCCGGTCAGCAGGGAAGTCCCGGCGCTGTTGGTCACGTTCATCGTGCTGCTGCCGGAATTGTCGGTGTAGCATTTGATCCCCGTGACGGTGACCGTAACGCCGGTATCGTTGTAGCAGATGCTCTGATAGTACGTCGCCGCCGTGATGGCGTTGGCGCCATCGCCTAACCCGGGCTGGCAGGAAATCTGCTTATAACGAGTGGAAGTCGGATCTGCCGTGACCGTGCAACTGGAGCCCAAGGCACAGGTCGTGCTGTTGACAGTCGTGCTGGCGTTGCTGGCTGCCGGCACAAAGCCAATATCGTCGATAGTCGTACAGGCGGTGTTGGTACACTTGGCGCCATGGCCGGTTGTCGCGGACGACCCTCCCGGCCCAGTCACCGGGTTTGTCAGAGGCGCCTGGAAGCTAGTAGAGGTCTTGCCGCTGTCGGTAATCGTGGTACAGGCGGTATTGCCACAGGCAGCAAAATTGCCCACGGTCGCACCCGAGCCGGGCCCGGTCACAGGATTAGTCAACGCCGCCTGAAAGTAGCTGGCCGCGTGGCCGCCTACCGTGCCCGCGTCGCCGCTGATATTCATCGTCGCGGTTGAGGTTCCGCTATTCCAGGTGATCGGCGTGCCCCAGGCGGCACTGCCGCCATAGAGCGCGATGCCCGCCGCCGCCGGCCACGTCATGCTGCCGCCCGATCCGCAGGCCGCATTCGAGGCGGCAATCACGATGTTGCCGTTGGTGTCCATCTCCAGGCACTTTTGCGAGGCGGGCGCGGTGGCTGAGCTGCTCGCCAGGTAAGCGCCGGTTCCGAGGACATTCTTCCCGATTGCATTACCGAAGCTCGTGCCATTTGTCTTCAGGCAGGTGATGGCGCCGGAAGAAGAGAGGGTGCAGTCGCCGCTCATGGAGACCACGCTGAAGGCGGTGCCGCCCGCGTTGCCGGCGTGAATCTGTCCGGCGGCCGGGACGGTGTTGGGCACGATGGCCGCCTTGGTCTGCGCGTCGTTAGTAACCGAGCCCAGGCCGGTATCGGAGGCCGTTACGGTCACGTTGCCCGACAGCGCGTGGCCATTGACCGTGGTTGAGGTCGAAACCTTGGTGGAATCGTAAACCGTGCAACTGGACCCTAGAGCGCAAGCCTGCCCGTTGACCGTGGTCGAAGCGTTCGCGGCGGCAAAGTCCGATGGCTTCTTGCCCGAATCCACCACATATTTATTGGCATCGAAGGATGCCAGGTTGCCGCTGGCGGCGCTCGGCGGGATTGGTTCCTTGGTATCCACATAGTCGCGGCCCACCGGCTGCACGGCCAGCGAACGCGGCACCAGCCTGGAACGCATGGGGGCGACAGTGGTCTGCGCGGCCTGCGGCACTATCCAATACTCCGTGCTGCGGCCGTCGTCCAAGTCCAGAACCACGGTGTAACTGGTGCCCTGCGGGGTCGACCCGGCGTTAGGGAACAAATAGATGCTTATCGACCCGTCCGTCCCAAGGTTGGCGGTCGTCGATCCCGCCGGGATCGCCTGGCCGTCGGCAGTGGTGAAGGCGGGCCATGATATCAATAACGTGCCCTTCGCCGGCGTGCCGTCGGCGTGATACAAGACGTCCTGGATCAGGGTCTTGCTGGTGACCGTCTGCGCCGGCACTGTGCCCGCCAGAAGCGTGGCCAGCATGAACCAGCAAAAAAACAGCCGCCCCAGGGGGCGGCTCATGCCTGTTCTCATATTTTCCTATCCTGATGTCGGTGACGTAAGAGATTTAAGATTTTTGATTTCAGATTTCAGATTGAACAGCCGAGAGCAGGCTGGTGTCTTTCAATCTGAAATCAAAAATCAAAAATCTTAAATGTCTACCGTGCTGCCTGGCCTGAAAACTCTTTCATGAAGGCTTCCACGCTGCGCACATAGACGTCAGCGAAGTCCACCACGTGGCGCTTGTTCTCAATCAACTGTTTGGCCGATTCCAGCTTGTGCCCAAGGGCGCGCATGACGGCCAGCGCCATCATGGGAGCGCGGTGAACTCCCGCCGCGCAGTGGATGTAAAGCCTGGCCTCGCTGTTCTCCAGCGCCCGCAAGGCGAACTCGACGCCGCGGTGAAACACTCCCGCCGGCTTCGGCTGGAAGTCGTCATCCACCGGGTTCCACAACACCTCGATCCCATACGGCTCGGCCAGGGGCGTGTCGTCAAACTCGATCTGCATGTCGATGATGTGAGTAATTCCGGCAGCGGCAACCTGGGCCATCTTTTCGTCAACCCAAATTCCTGCCCCGATCGCGATCTGATCGGTGACCCATGTCATGTCCATCGCGGAATTCCGTCCCTGCGGCCAACAGCGCCGTTGCAAAAAACTGAGGGATTAGTGATCAAGGCGGGCGAGCACTGGCAATTTCAGCCACCGTTGCTCCCCGAAACCAGAGGAGCCCGGAAACCGCTGTTCCCTAAGCTCGGGCCCTGCAAGATTGCTCATGCAACGGTGCCACCATATAGAGATGACGAATTACCTGCTCACGTTTGCCTCGGTGCGCACACCAGCCGGGGTCCCCGGCAAGCGCCGCAGTCGCGGTGCTGGGGTAGAACTCAGCCAAGCCCCGCTGCTTCGCCATTTTGCTCCAGCCGGATGCCTCCGGGTTCCGCCGGCAAACGCCATGGTTGCGCTTGCGGCGGTGGAAATTCCGTCTCTTTGTCTGCGGGGACCCTCTGCGGATCTACGGCCGTGCTGGCCGGGACAAAAGCGGGGTCCCCGGCGCGTCCGTTGTTGACGCGCTGGGGTGCGGACCCGGCGGCCGCTGCATCCAGTCGGCGCAGCAGCAGCTCGGTCAGCGATTCACCCTCGCGCCCGGGAGAGCCTGCTTCGCCGACGCCGCCTGCTTCCACCCCGGCGAAGTCGAAAAGAAACTTGGCATGCTGGCAGCTCCCGTCCTTCGCCTTCTCGATCAAACCATCAACGATCTCTCCCATTTCGTCAATGACGCGTTGCGTGCACTCTTGCTTTACCTGCCGCGCCGGTTTTTGCTTGTTCTCGCCTGGCCGCCTGTCCGCTTCGGGGTCCGAATTGGACTGTGCCTTCTTTTGCGAATGCTTTGCTGGCCGTTGGCCTTTCTCTTTGACTTCGGGCCCGCTGCGTTTCTTTCTTGCTTTACTTCCTTTGTGCGCTTGCATGTCGCCCCGTTTGGTGGCGTCTCTTTACCCCGACCGACGCAAAAGCGGCGGCGCTTGAGTCTCTGGCGCTTGAGTCTCTGCCCCTGCAATGCAACATCGGCGTCTGCCGGGGCTGCAAAACTTTCCTCCTATTTTCAGAATATCAATTTCGATGGGGGTAATGTGACATGCTCCGCAAAAATCTATTTGACGCGTTTCCAACTACTTGGCTTTTTGCAAGCGCCTTTTCCCTCTTGACAACAAAAAATGTCATTCCGCCCGCGGCCGGCGAGACAAAAAAAGCGCGGCCGACAGGCTGCTGCCAAGCCGCGCAGGCAATGCTGATGACGTTCCTTCTCGGGCCTAAGTGTCACATGTCCGGGGGCCCAGGCAGACATCGTCTTTGCCTCTGCTGAGGTCTTAACTTTGTGATGTCTTACCCAAGACGTAGCTGTTCATGCGGGCAATAACGGCCCGCCGTGGTTCATCGCGCTTGCCTCCCAGCTCCACCCGTCTCACCGAAGCGGCGGGTTTCTTCGGAGGCAGCTTGACTTCCTCCTTTCTCCCCGGGGTCCCCGGCAAGCGCCGTAATTGCGCTTGCTGGGGTGAAAGTGGGAACTCCAGCACATCGGTTGCTGACGGGCTGGGGTTGAATTCCGGGGTCCACGCGGCGTCCGCTGTTGACGCGTCGGGGCAGGGCGCAGCTTCTGCGGACCACTCATTGCCGACGGTGAATGCCGGATTGCGCAAACAGACATCACAGTCGGGCTCCTGCAGGCTGGAGTGCGAGGCGCGCATCAGCCCCGTAACCAGCAGCCGGCGCGACAATTCGTCCAACGCGGCGATGTACCGCCGCTCCACCTGCCGGCGCGACAAGCCCAGCGAGGCGGCCGCTTCTTCGTGCGACTGATCGAGGAAGACGACGGCCGCAATCGTCTCCAGCAGCTCCGGCGCCAGCTCCTCCAGGCGCCGTTCTATGTCGTGTACGAAGATCACCAGGTCCTCGAACGTGTGCGGCCGGGTTGAGCTGGCCCTGGCGCGAAATGCTTCCCCGCCCAGCATTGAAGGCAGTCTTCCCAGATCCAGCGAAAGATAAAAATAACGCCGCAACATGCGCTCGCTTTCGTTGCGGTACAGCGGAAGCACGCCTTCGCCTTCCAGAAACTCGCATTCACGGCCTCCGGATGCGTGGCATGCCGGGCGCAATGGCATACTGCTCTTATCGGTCGTCATGGCTGGATCGCTCCCATCGACAACTCCGCCGGGCTGGGGACCGCCGGTTGCGCGACATTCGCCTGGTACTCCGGATGGCTCCTTGCCCTCCACAATTGCGTTAGCTGCCCCTCCTCGGCAACGCACCTTTGGCAGCGGGTTTCCATCTCGCCGCGCCGCCGTATCCACAACCCGCCACAGCGTTCGCAATATTTCAGCTCCAGCTTGATGAAATGTTCTTTTTTCACACTCGTCATTCTCGTGCCTTTATTTTCATCGCTGTTCACTTCTCCTCCCACGCTTCACTGAAGTTTCGCCTGGAATAAATCAACGACTTCCCCTCGCTTCTCTAGCGCCGACACTGCTCACAGGCCGGGCGGCGACGTCCGGCTGCGGAGTTTCCCGGCAAGCCGCGTTTGCGCTGGCTGGCGAAAGCGACCGCCTCGTGGGACCCCGGAAGTGCCGACCTTACGGGACGGGACTCCTCGCGGTCAATAAGAAAAATATCTGTAAGATATTTTTTTGACCGAAGACTATAGCTTGTAGCTATAAGCTTCCCAATATGGATTTTCTAACTTTGCAGGACGCGCTTCGCGAGTGTGTTATCAACAAGATCGTGCGCGGCGAGCTGACCGGCATCGCCTTGGCCGAGACCGCCGGCTTTCGCCAGGCGCACATCTCCAACTTTCTCAACCGGCGCCGCGGACTCAGTCTCGCGGGCATGGATCGCATCCTCAAGGTCCTGGGCCTCAGCGTGATCGATCTCGTCGATCCCAACGCCTTGCGCGCTACTCTACCCCTGCCGGCTGAGAGCGATTACGACGATGTCTTTCTCGTGCCCGCTGTAGCCGCCATTTCCCAGCCGGTGATCGTGCGCTCCGCGGTCGCGCAAATTCTCAAATTCAAAAAAAGCTTTCTGCGCCGCCTGCGGCCCGAGATGTCCGGCGGGCGCGAGGACTGGACGCGCTTCGTCCTGGTCAAGGCTGATTCCGGCAATGGCTCGGCCATGCAGCCGCGCATGACCGCCAGCGCAACTTTGCTGATCGACCGCCAGTACAACTCGCTGCGTCCTTACCGGCGCCGGGAACCGAACATGTACGCCATCGACAAGGGCGGCAACCTGCTGGTTCGTTACCTGGAATTGCAGGATTCGCAGCTTCTGCTGCGTCCGCACAATCAGCAGACACCGCTGGCTTTTATCAGCATCAGGCCCGGCAAATCGTTCGCCGACTACATCGTCGGCCGCGTCTGCCATGTCGCCTTCGAAACCTGACGCGCGGAAGCGAAGGGGGAAATCGAATTCAGCTCTCAGCGGCAGATGGAAAGCACGGAAGCCAGGCGCAAATGAACGGACCGGCGCCGCAGGCTGCCCACGGGAATCTAATTTGGGAAACAACCCAATTTGGGAAACAGAGACGAAAGCTTGTCCCCATTGCCATTGAATGCGGTTGGAGGATGCCGAAAAAAGTGAAGTTAGCGGCCATTGAGCAGATAAGGAGATAACGCGGTCGAATGGTGAGCCGCGCTCCTGAATTTCGTCAAAAAAGTGTAAAAATCCTCAATGTCCCGGGTACGTGGATAGAAGGGCGTTTCTCGCTACCTATCCTGTTGCCCAGTCGGATTCGGCCAGCGTGCTGATCTCTCGATTAGCGATTAGACTCCATCTATGCCTCCAGAACAGTTGTTCGTCCGTGACCCGCGCGAAGTTCCGTTCCTGCATGATCAAGTCAAGAAGATCCTTGCACTCGCCGACAACTCATCCCGAAGCATATCTATCCGAGAAGACAACGATTTCGGCTTCATGACAATTCAGTTCCTCTATAAACAAATGCATCATGCCGAGTCGCTCCTTTCCTTGGTCCCGCGGCGTGATGCCGGTTTGATCGCTCGCACAATGATCGAAGGTCTGTACCAACTCTTGTGGGCGTCTCACGCACCGGAAGAACGTGCCAGACTCTGGCGCTCCTTTTCCATCATTCACGACTGGCGCCTAATCCAGGCGCGCCTAAAGGAAGGAATTCCTGTTGACGAGGAAATCATCCGCCGGAATAGCGCCGGCCTGAGAGAGTTTGGAGACCTCCATCGAATCAAAAAACCAAAACCAGACTCATCAGACCCGTACCACAAGAACTGGCGGGGAGGAGTCAAACTCTCGGATATGGCGGCTATAGACGGGCGAGAACTTTACGATGGACCGTATGCCGAGCTTTCAGATTGGGAGCACTGGGGATTAAGCGGCATCGGTGAGGCAATCTCGCGTGAAAACAATCGTGTTACAGTTAGCTCAAATTCTGATCATGTCGCGGGCCGGTCTCTTCTCGCGGCGTTTCAATGTTTGTTCCAAACACTTGAAGTTGCCGATGCCCACCTCTCCCTGAACATTACGGATACTATCCAAACTCTGGGCAAAGATTTCAAAGAAACGCTCGACTCGTTCTATCAATCGGGAACGAGGGATGTTCGGATGTGAATTTCACCTTCTTCGACATCCTCCAGCGCGGTGCCGCTTAGATGTCGAGGTTCTTGACGTCGAGCGCGTTGTCCTCGATGAACTTGCGGCGGGCCTCAACGTCTTCTCCCATCAGGGTGGAGAAAATTGCTTCCGTTTCTGCCAGGTCCTCGAGCTTCACCGACAGCAGGGTGCGGCGTTCCGGGTCCATGGTGGTTTGCCAGAGCTGCTCGGCGGTCATTTCGCCCAGGCCCTTGTATCGCTGCACGATATATTCTTTCCGGCCCTCATTGAGCATGTAGTC
>JBEKQR010000035.1:0-16953 GCA_049519515.1 Candidatus Korobacteraceae bacterium | reverse complement strand
CCTGGCGCGGGAGAAAATGCTAGACGCGCAGTTGAGTCCAGCGCCGGCGCCGGAGCGGAGCCCTGAACAGCGAAGCGGAAGCGACGGCGCGTCTGCGGGAGCAATCGCTCGAACAAGAACCAGAATGTCCGATCAGGTCTGAGCTATTACCAGTGAGGCCTTGCAACTGGCCATCGCCCAAGACCTCCAATGCGAAACGCATGCACTTATCTGTGCCTAGCCTACAGTGCAAAATTAGCTGGCTTGTCAAATGAAGTCTTCTCTTATAGGACTGAAAACATCTATGTTCAACACACTCTCCTTGCTGATCACTTGGAGACTATGAGAAACATCTGGCGGCACCAGCATTAAATCGCCTGCCTTCATCGTCAACACTTCCTCGCCGAGGACAACTTCCGCAGACCCGGAGACGATATATAGAAGCTGCTCATGTGAATGAGAGTGCGGGTTCACTTGCGTACCCGGCTTGATCTCATTCAACACCATCATGACCTTCTTTCCGGTGAAAACTTTTCTTAATACGCCTTCCGTTGGGACTGTCCCTGGCAGAGTGCTCCAATTACCCAGAACCGCCATAGTTCCTCTCCTTATTTGCATTTACCCACCCAAGCGATTGTTTCGCGTACAAATGAGGGCGCTGCATCGACGATGGTTTCAGTTGAGTCCTGGCTGATTACGCAATGCCTCTCTGTTCTAGCCAACGAGGCATCAACACCTCATCGACCTCCCTGGATACAGTCGGTGCCCAGTTACGCAGCTTGGCGGCTAGCTCTTTGCTGACGTTGAATCCGCCGACAGCGCCGTCGAAGACCAGCACATCAGCCGTCCTGGCAGATCGCTTTGCAAAAGCCATGGCTTCATGCAAGCTGTTCGCTTTGAGAGCGTTATTCATGAATGTCCTGTTTTGTTCGCAGCTGCTGAGAAACTCGGCCTGTGGACCCACGACCACAGTCGGCAACTGTTGAGCGACAAACACCCCTGGCCAGCCCTTAGAACAGTAATTGATCACTAATGCCCTAATAGCCGGATTGAGAGGTGGCAGTTCCCCTTGATATAGCGGAGTCTCTTCTGGATAAAGCGAATCCGTGTACCGGTTGAATGCAGGGAACGGAACAGTTAGGTCGAACTCGTCGACGTTTGCATTTAGGAAATTGCCAAACAGAATGCCTCCAGCAGTCGTATAGGGGAGCGGGCCGGGATAGTCGATTACCACAATGGCGTCCTTGACCTTGCTCAGTAGAGTGATAATCTTCCCAAACCAACTCAGATTCATGCGAGTAAAGTCGGCATCCTGTTTGATCAAATCACTGCTGGCACTTACCCCGATTATCCCGGTGGGGGCTAGCTGCAGGATCACCGAGCACACAAACTTGTTCTGAACAAATTGGGAGTTAAAGATCATACGAGGCAAAAGATTCGCAGACCGCGATCCCATGCTCTGATGATACAGCGAGCGGGTTTCAATTCGCGCATAAGACATTGAAAAGGGCTTTAATAGGCGCCCTATTTGTCGATGGTAATGAAGTTCACGAATGTCGTTGTTGTGGGTGTGGATGATCCACCGGCTTGAGTAAGCGCGCCTCAGTCCGTATAGGGTCCCAATCTCTGTTTCTATCGGTATGCCTTCATCTACTGGGCAAATGCCCCATGCTTTCCCATTGAAGTGGTCGCCTAGGCCAAACTTTTGGATATATTCCTCGGTCTCCCGATATCGCAGGCCGACACCTGCCACCAACCGTATTTCCTGTGTCCCGCAGCGGCGTTCGATTTCCTCCTTTACGGTTTTGATGAGCTCGACGTAGGCCTCCCCGCCGTAGACGCTGAACCCATGGTGAGAGGCTAGTATGTTTACCGTGTCGCGTGCTCCGATCTTACTGAAATCCACATTCTGCAACTGTTTCAAGGTCTCGTTCTTAATCCGGTTTCGCAGTTGCTCCGCCGATTCTGCTCGAATCGGTGGCGGCACATCTGGGAAAAGTTCGTTGATATACAGACCTTCCATTCCGGGAAGATCAGCCGCACGCGCTTGCAGTAAACCAGGATCAAAGTTGTACGCTGAGCTGCGCGGCTTGGTGGGCGCAATCGCTGTTCCAGTCATCATTGCTCCTCACCTCCTGGGAACATTTTATCGATAGCCTTGCGGTCCTCATCTACGTAGTAGAGTCGATACTTCTTAGCGATCTCGGGCGATATCGTCCAGATAGTTGTAGGCATGTTGTACCATTGCCAGCCGGGAGCTTCGGTCAATTGCAGGCCGGCAGCCCGCAGGGTTCGCATAATACCGGTGATACAAAGAACTCCGCACCCGGTTCGCGCACCAGTTTGTTGGGAGACTGCCTCGGGCGTCTCGGCCCCACCCAAAATGGCGGCAACGACCTCTTTGGCCCGGACCCTGTGACAGAAGCACACTACCTGATCCGGGTACATGTGTGCTCTGCGGCAGATATCATTGATTTCATCCGTCACTTCATCGACCGTAATACCGACGACCAAAGGCCGGTCACGCTTGATCATGGTAATGGCGTGTTCGGGACAGCGGGTGGCGCATATAGTGCAGGCTTGACAATTGTCCTCGTCGATAATGGTTGCAGTGGTTCTCCGCCCACTCTTTACTGCCGTAATGCAGGTTACAGGGCAGACGCGCACACATATATTGCAGTTTGTACAGTTGGACTTGTCTAACCTTGCTGTCTTGTCCACAGTTCTCAACTCTGCACCTCCTTAGCCTGGATAATTCGAGGAAAATCCAATTCACGAGCCGCTCCTGGACCGAAAGCCAACCCAGAGTATCTATTTGGCCTCCGAGCCGACGTTGTTCCCTTTTGGAGAACGCTTGCGGACCCAAGAACCTCTAGAGGATGGGGGAGGTACTGGCCACCAGCGTCATCGAGCGGCAAGTAGAAAGACATCTGCCAGGGTGCCCGCACCCCAGCACCACCCCGGCCGTAACCGCCAAGGCCACCTGAATTGGAGCTAGCGCGCCGCCAATTTACCTCCATCCCATTTGTAAAGCGACGGCCGTGAAAACAACTCGGCGTAAAGCCGTAGTCGATTGGCAGAGCGTTTTTGTTACGAAAGATCATGTTCAAAAAAGGTCGCGAGTGCGAACTGCGGGCGTCTCTCCCGGTGCACGGCGCGCAACTTCACTTTACCGTCTCTACAGCTGAGGCTCGAATAATCTCGTCCGTAAGTTCTTGACCCAATCCTGGGAGTTCAGGCACTGCATATGTTCCGCATTTCGGCATGTAGTTGTACTTACAAGTCTTTGTATTTATGTCGAGCAAAGCGAACCGGTGCAATTCATGGATAAGGAAGTTGGGAATAGCGGCTTCGATATGTAAAGCTGCCGCCGTTGCTATCGGACCACCGCATACGTGAATCTGCACGGCAACGTCATAGACATGAGCCATGTCGCACACTTTCTTTGTTTCCGTGAAGCCGCCACATAACCCAAGATCCGGCTGGATAACGTCGAGCGAACCATCTTCAAAGAACGGCCGGTAGCCCCACCTCGTATAAATCCGCTCCCCCGCCGCGATGGGGATGTTGACGTGATCTGCCACTTTCTTCATCTGTTTCGGGTTCAACGGCATAACGGGTTCCTCATAATAGAAGACACCCAGTTCTTCAATCATTTTGCCGAATTGAATGGCGCCAGTGGTATCCGTGAAAGAATGCATCTCAACGATGATGTCGATATTGCATCCGACAGCTTCCCGCATTGCCTTGAGTCTATTGTAGCCCATCGTCAGGGTCTTGACCGAAAGAATTCCGCTTAGATCCTGTCCATTCCACCTTCCCCGTTCGTCCATACCGACCGGGTCGACTTTGATGGCATCGTAACCGTCTGCAACGGCCGCCCGAGCCACCTCGGCATATTGTTCGGGTTCTGTGAGCGCGGATTTGTCTTTGCCGATCCCCCAACCAAATTGAAGCTGGCTTGCATACGTCCTGATTGTGTCGCGTGTCTTGCCGCCCAAAAGCTGGTAAATCGGTACATTCATAACCTTGCCTTTTATATCCCATAAAGCCATATCGATGCCGCTCATCCCAGCTGACACCACAGTACCGCCGCCCTGCCCCCAAAATGTTTTCTTCTGCATTCTGTCCCAGATGCCTTCGTTTTTCAAAGGGTCCATCCCGACAATGAACTTCGCCAAGTCCTTGGCCATGCCGAATCCTGCCGACGCACCCGCGCCGTAAGCCAGCCCGATCTCCCCAAATCCCGAGATGCCTTCGTCTGTGTTAATACGGACGACGACTGGCCTCCACACGCTTGCTGACAATTGAAATTCAGTAACAAGTTCAATGATGTCTACACTAGTAATCTTCATTTTTTCCCTCCCGAACCCATTGGCAAAAAACGTGATTGCGGAGTGTTATAAGTTCAGTCAGTATTTTTGGAACACCAAAATGGTGGTGGCTGCCGCGGCAATCACGCCGGCTCCTGCGATTAGAAATAATCCGCCTTCATACCGCCCCGTCAAATCAATCACAAGTCCCATAAGCGCCGGCGACAGCGACGCAACGCCTTGTGACACTCCGATCAGGACTCCGCCGGCCGTCGCCAGCGATTTACGGGGCACCAATCCCTGCAGCAGTGTCCAGGCCACCGACGTCGCCATTAACGTGGTGGCGAAAGCACATGCCAGCAGCAAGGCGGATGCATATTTTCCTGGAACGATGGCGGCAAAATAAATACCTAGGCCACCCAATGAGAGGGCTAGGGTTAAAATGGGGGCGCTTCTGCCCATGCGATCATTTATCCAGCCGGTGAACACCTTAAAGGTCGCAGCCAGGACAAATGGCAACGATGCCAGCCAGCCCATTTGTGCCCATGAGAAACCCCGCGCTGACCTGAGATAGCTGGGCAGCCACGCCACCATTCCCCAGTACATGAAGGCCATTGATATTTGCCAATATACAAGCAACCAATATCTATAATTAAGCACGAAAGGTCTTAGCCTCTGCCAAAGTGGCTCTTCGGCGACAGGTACTCCTCCTTCCTGCTTTTGGGTCACTCCTCCCTCAATGTGTTGCAATTCGCGTGCGTTAACGCGTCTATTACCGCGGGGGGTATCCGTCGTATGGAACCAAAACAAATAAAGTGGAATTAATGTCAATCCCGTGGCCATATGAAAGCTTTGCCGCCACCCAAAGGTACCGATGACGTACGTAAATAATGGCATCGCGATTGCTGGGGCAAGCGATTGACCGATGACCCATGTCGCATTCGCTCGGCCTCGTTCCTGCGGGGGAAACCAGTTTGCGACGAACAGGTTCTGCATTGGATAATGAACCGCTTCGCCAATCCCCAACAGTACGCGACTGGCGATCAGCACGGCAAAGCCAGTGGCAGCACCTCCAATAACAAGGGACACACAGCACAACGCAAGGGCAATCGCCGCGACCTTGCGCGGTCCGAAATAATCTCCCAGCGGGCTCAAGATAAGAGTGGCGACTCCGTAAACAGCTAAAAAGACTGACATCATCATGCCAACCTTCATCGGTTGGCCCTTTATACTCATATCAAGCAAAAACGAATTACTCGCAGCTAGAACTGAGACATTTACGCGGTCGAGATATGTCACCATGATTCCGACGAACAAGACGGCCACGATAACAAACCGCTGCCTTGTTGCTTTGTCCGATACGGACTGGGGAGTTGTGCCCTGAATTGGCATTCCGCCACCTCCTAGTGTTCATGTTGCCTTGCATGACTTCTCCGCCACCTTAATGTGTCAGCGGAATGACTTGTTGAAAAAGAACATTCCACTTGAAATGTCCTTCGAAATTGGTGCCACCAAGAATTCCCCAGCGTTGGGTCTTCAGGGCATCGAAATTATTTGAGCTCCACAAGCGCATCGAGTGCCAAGACCCCTTTTCCCTCTTCAAAAACACGAAGAGGGTTTACATCAACTGAAAGAAGTGAACCTTGATAATGTTTGGCAAATTGGGAAACCCTAACAATCGCATCGGCTAAGGCCTTTATGTCGGCAGGCCGTCTTCCCCGATAGCCTTCGAAAATCTGATAGCTGCGCAGTTCCCGTATCATCTCCAAAGCTTCGTTGTGCCGAATCGGCGCCACACGTATGGCGGTGTCTTTGAGGAGTTCGACGAAAACACCTCCCATACCGACGATGATTACAGGACCATACTGCTGGTCGATCTTTACTCCCAAAATGACATCTATGCCCTCGGGTGCCATCTGCTGAACCAGAATCTTCATTTGACCGGAAGTTGGGCACTCTTTCCGGCAATTCATAATGATCGTCTCAAATCCGGCCTTTAGGGCTGCTGAGTCCCCAATATTCAACTTTACAGCTCCGATATCGGTCTTGTGCGAGAATTGTGCGCTATCAATTTTAAGGGCCACTGGAAAGCCGTTAGCAAGGGCAAAACTCAACGCTTCATCTATGGAAAGGCATGATTTCCCTTTCGGAGAAGGTATGCCATACAGACTCAGTACCTCATGGCCAAGGGATTCCGGTAAAACTTTGCCTGCCTGTTGTTCAAACAGGGTTGCAACGCTTGAGAGGGGATCTGCTCTTCCATCATTGGCTATCCCTCGTGTTTCTCCGATGGCGGCAAGTCGCTTGGAATAGAGAATTAGGTTGCGAATCGGCTTAAAGTCACCTTGGACGATCGGAAGCGGATACTTTCGAGAAAATTCAGTGAAGTGAGGCGGCCATGACTCGACGTTGAGCATGTGAATGCCGACGAATTTGTCTGCAGTTTTGGCCTTTTCACCCACGTACTCCGCAATTTTACGAAAATTTTCGATATCAAGGTCCCTGCAAGATATAAAAGAATAAAAAAACAGGTCGTTGGTTTTCTCTTCCAGCATGGTATCTATAGTGCGATAAGAGATGCTCACATCCATCCGTGCCTTCCCCGTGCTATCGAGAGGATTCTCGACAACTGCATCATCCGGCAAAATCTCCTCCAATTTTTTTCTGCCTTCTTGGGAAAACTCCGGCAAAGCTACCCCAAGTCGTTCAAGATTGTCACTGATGTACGCACAAATTCCTCCGGACACACCGAGAAATGATACTCCCCCAATGCTAATGGGCTTGCGGTGAAGCAAAATCCTGGCGGTATCGATCATTTCATCGACCGATTCGACGCGAATAACATTTCTTTGTTTAAAAATAGCCTCGTGAACTTCGTCAGTGCCGGCGAGCGAACCCGTGTGTGATCGGCATGCGCTTAGACCTTTTTGGGAGCGTCCGACCTTGAGAACGATCAAGGGTTTGCCTTTTTCCACTGCCAAGTCAGCTATTCGGAGGAACTTTTCTGGATCTTTGAATCCCTCAACGTAGGCGCCGACAACCTTGGTATTAGAATCGTTCAGCATGTAATGGATGTAATCTGACGTTTCGACAACGGCTTCATTACCGCTGGAAACAAGATAGCTGAGTCCCACTCCACGACCTTGGGCCGCGCGCAGCATGGCTACGCAGAACGACCCGCTTTGAGCAACAGCGCCAAAATGGCCAGCAATCATTGGGTTAGGCAGCCGTCCTGCAAAACAAGAGACACCACCATAAAAAGAGGCTGTTCCTATGCAGTTGGGACCGATTATCCTGATGTGGGAGTTTTCAGCAACTCTCTTCAACTCGATCTGTAATGCTTTTCCTTCCTCACCCTCGAGCTCGGCAAACCCGGAGGACAGCACCAACGCAGCTTTAACTTTTTTGGTTGCACACTGTTCGAAAACTCTTACAATTTGACGCCCTGATACCAGGCAGACAACTAAGTCGATTTCCCCCTCAATTTCCTCTGGAGATTTAAAGCAACGTTTACCCCAGACGAAATCCTTCTTTGGATGGACAGGGTAAATCGTTCCTGCAAAACCCGGTTCAATATTGCGATAAATAAAATCGGACCAAGATCCGGGTGTATCCGATGCACCGACCATCGCGATTGATTTCGGCCAAAACACTGCATCCAGTTCATGTTTCCAAGCATCGTCCTGCTGCATGTTAGATTCCTCCGAACTGTCTGACATTTGGTTTTGCCTGATTGCCTTATGGGCATTTCATTTCTTGAAAATCTTTTCGCGGATCCTACAATCACCGACAAGGCCTAGAACTGGTTGCATAAATCCGTTTCAAAAACGAGGCCAGTCTCCTCAGGGGCTAAAGCCCGCATTCTGTCTAGCTCTGGACGGCATGGCTAGGGCCATGCCCTTTCAAAGATCATTTATGCAACCAGCTCTAGAGATTCAGCCTTGGAAAAGTCATGTTTCTCTCCCCAGTTCAGCGCTGAATCAAAGGAGGAAAAGCGTTGCGAAACTTCAAAAAACGGGGTGCCGATGCGCACGCTAAAGCGGTTCCTTATCGAGGTCGTCGAGCAGCTTAAATTTCATAAGCCGCTCTTGGTTGGCCTCTTTGAATCCCTTTTCTTTAGCCGTCTGCTTAAACCACTTCTTCGTTTCGGTTTCCTCGTTGTTTAGAATCGACATGAGATCTGAGTTGTACTGAAGGACCGTCTTGAATCCCATGGTATCGAAAGCGCGATTGATGGTGTATTTACTGATGTTTATCGCGAATGGGTCAATGGCAGCGATCTTTCGGGCCATGCGATAAGTGAAAGCCATTAGCTTTTCGTCAGGAACTACATGATTGACCATCCCGTATTTCTCAGCCGTCCTTGCGCTCACCACGTTTCCAGTCAGTAGCATTTCCTTGGCGCGCTTCGGACCCATAAGCCAGGGAGCAAGCAGCATCGGGGGACCAGAGGCTAGGCGGACTTCAGGTTCGCCGAAGACGGCACTTTCGGCAGCAATGGTGATATCACAGGCCATAGCCATCTCGCTGGCACTTGCCAAACAAAATCCGTTTACCGCCGCAATGATCGGTTTTGGGCAATCCCAGAATGTCAAACAAAACTGGATTTCGCTTTGCAGACGCGCGCGCCAGTCATTCATTGTCTGGGGTCGGCTCTCATTGTGGTCCTGCATATCGTTCCCAGCCGAAAACGCCCGTCCTGTTCCGGTAAGAACGATAACTCGGACATCTTTATCCGCCGTGGCCTCGGCAATGGCCGCCTTGATTTCTCGCTTGAATTCAGGATTCATAGCGTTGAGCCGCTCGGGACGGTTGAGGGTAATCGTAGCTATATTGTCGGTTACTTCATAAAGGATGAATTCGTAAACCGCCATTGTTCCCTCCTAAGTGAGGTCATAATTCAAAAGATCAATCACTTGCGGTTCGTGCTATTTGTTTAATTATTAACAGCACACCTTGTCCGCATGGAGTGTTGAACTGCCGCTTCAAGTTCCTGAATGAGGGGAACCGTCAATCTATTTTCCGGGGGCCGGTCAAACGTAATAATTCCGACACTCTCCTTTTTGTCGACAATGTTGTCATAAATCATTGCCTTATTCTCTCTTCTGCGTGAGGCTATAGTGTCTGGGAGGGTACAACCAATGAGTCGCTGCCGCTTACCGGTCTCCTGACTTGTTTCGTTATGCGATTGGTTTTGTGCATTGCTCCTCCCCCTCCAACTTGAGGGCCTGTTCTGGCCTCATGATTGATTTAATATTGGCGCGGCACCGTCATGGGATTTTATTCATGGCTTCTGGAATCTGGTTGCCCTCTAAAGCCGCACCTGCCCCAATTCGAATAGCCCGGTTGCTGATGCTGTTATGGCCCAAAAATCGAACAACTCTGATACAACGCCATGGCGGAGATTGGAATTGCCCAGGAGCGATATCCTGGTCCCCACCCCGTGCTGATCTAAGCAATGCTGAAGGCGATGATTTGCTCCAGAGGCTCCGGAAAGCCTTTCCGGATTGTCGTTCCGTAGACATCGCGGAACCACTTCGCCATCGGCATCTCTTCGCTGTATCCGTAGCCGCCCTCGACTTGCACCGTCTCGAACAGTGCATTCAGCCCCAGTCGTTCGGCGAACAGCTTCACCATGGCAGCCTCTGTTACAAATGGCTTGCCCTCCTCAAGGAGCGTAGCAGCGTCGTAAATCGCCAACCTCGCCACATGGCAGTTCGTCGCCACATCGGCCAGCTTGCCCTGAATGGCCTGAAACGCGCTGATGGAACGTCCGAACTGCACCCGCTGGCGCGCATATTTCGCTGCATGTTCTACGGCGGTGCTAACAATGCCGACTGTCTGTGCGGCTTCGGCAATGGCGGTTGCCGCTAGCAATTCTGTGGCGATGGATGCACCCTGGTTAACTGTTCCGAGCAGTTCGGCTTTGACATTCTGGAATGTGACGTCGGCCATTGCGCACGCGCGCAGGCCCATGGTGACTTTCTTCGCTCCTACTGTCATGCCCGGTGCCTTGCTGTCCACGATAAAAGCGGATAAACTCTTCGCACCCACTGCCGGATCCGTGCAGGCAAAAACGACGCAAAGACCGGCTACACCGCCGTTGGCCACGTAGGGACAGGTGCCGTTCAACATGTGACCTTCATCCTGCGGGACAGCAGTAACCGTGCTCTTTCCCTTGCCCCAGCCCGGTCTCGACGGGTCCACGGCGATCGCAGCCAACTTTTCTCCACTGGCGAGCGCCGGGAGGTAAGTCTTGTGCTGATCTGCCGTTCCCCAGTGGTGAATTGCGTATGCCGCCGCCGAATGGTGGATCACGATGGAAGCTACAGACGCAGTTACACGCGACAACTCCTCAACGCCTAAGATGTAACTGAGATAGCCGACTTCGGCACCGCCGAAGTCAACGGGGAGGAACCAGCCCAGGAAATTGTGAAGAGCCATGTCCCGGATGATCTCAGCCGGGCACTCGCCGCTCTCGTCCAAGCGGGCAGCAAACGGTTCAAGGTACTGTTTCGCAAAATCACGGGCGTTTTTCCGAATGAGTTCCTGTTCTTCCGTCAGTCGATAACTCATAGTTTTACCTTCCTACCTTCGCCACAGAGGTCTTGGGCAGAATACTGGCAATCAAATGGCCGGCAATCACAATGCGCTGAACTTCGTTGGTACCTTCGTACAGTTGCTGGATCTTGGCGTCGCGCACCAGTTTTTCCACCACGCCCTCGCGTGTGTAGCCATAGGACCCGAGAAGGACCAATGCCTCGGCTGTAATATGCATGGCGGTGTCGCTGGCCATCGCCTTGGCCATAGCCGATTCCATTGTGTATGGCTGTCCGGCGTCTTTGACTGCGAGCGCGTGATACACGATTTGGCGTGCAGCTTCGATCTGGATTCGCATGTCGGCCAGCTTGAATTGCGCTGCCTGGTCGAGCTTGCGAACGTCGGGATAGACATCGGCGAAATGCTTGAGGCACTCATCCAAAGCCCGGCGCGCAATTCCCACGCTCTGGGCTCCAATCAGCGGGCGAGACATGTCGAGCGAAGCCATCGCGATCTTCATGCCATCTCCTTCTTTGCCCAGCAACTGGTTGGCTGGAACCCGCAGGTCCTGCATTACCAGTTCGACGGTATTGGAGCAGCGGATACCGAGTTTGTTTTCATGTTTGGAGACGATGAGCCCAGGAGATCCGCCTTTGACAATGAAGGCGCTCAAGCCCCTCGCCCCTTTGCTGGGATCGGTCATGGCGAAGATGGTGAGTATCTTCGAATAGCCGCCGCTCGTGATGAAGCACTTGCTGCCATTCAGGATGTACTCGTCGCCGACTTTTTTCGCGGTCGATTTGCCGGCTCCTACGTCGGAGCCCGCCGCCGGTTCGGTCAGCGCGAATGACGAGAGCCCGCCATTGACGATGGGGCCGAAATAGAGCTTCTTCTGCTCTTCCGTTCCGGCGAGCAGCGGAGCGTAGCAGCCCAGCCCGTTCACGCTAAGAATGGTGGAGAAACCGGCGCAGCCGTAACCCAGTTCTTCAATGATGACTCCCTGCGTCACAAAGTCCAGTCCGCGGCCGCCGTACTGTTGCGGAATGCCCATCGCCAGCAGTTCAGATTCCTTTGCTGCCTCGATGATGAAGTCTGGAAAAGTGCCCGTACGGTCATAATGGTCGGCAATGGGAATAATTTGCTTTGCGACAAATTCCCGTGTCGATCGCTGGATTTCTTGCTGGTGAGGAGTCAATAACATGATCTTTCAACCTCTCCTGGCAGACGTGAAGGTGCTGCGCGCCTGTTTTTGTGTTTTCTAGGTTGCGGATCGAACGTTAATCAGCAATTAGATATTTGTCAAGCAAATATTTTTAATCCAAAGCGGCGATCATCTCTGATATCATTCTTCTTCTTCATTCTCACAACGTTCATAAGAATGAACTTAGAAGCGGGATCGTTTGGCATTATCACGGCTTGCCGAGTTGGGGCATCCGCGCATGATTTCTCTCAAAGCTATGGTGATCAAGTGAGGTCAGCGATCAAAGGAACAATCCATGCCTATTAACTACCAGAACATCAATACGGAAGGAGTCGCGAAACAGATTGCGACGAATATTCGCACTGCGATCATGAGCGGCGAGCTTAAGGTCGACCAGCGTCTGCCAACCGAGGAGGAGCTGGCGGAAAGGTTTGGGGTATCTCGGCCTACCATCCGCGAAGCTCTCAAGCGGCTTGCCGCACAGAACCTGATTCACACTCGGCGCGGACCCGCAGGCGGCAGTTTCGTTAAAAAGCCCAGCATGGAGGATATGCGTGGACAGCTCTCGGGCATGGCCGCAGTCCTGCTAACGGTGGGCGAGTTCAGTCTCACCGATGTTGTAGAGACCCGCCAGGAACTCGAAAGGGCGTGCTGCCATCTGGCGGCAACGCGAAGCTCCGCCGATCCCGATGGCGTGCAGGCACAACTCAGGGAGATGGAAGTCGAACTGCAAAAACAACGCGACCTTAAGATTACCGATGCTGAATTTTGTGCGAGTGACGTTCGCTTTCACTGCCTCATCGTCGACCTTACACAGAACCCGCTGTTGCGGTTCCTGGTAAGCTCCGTCGTCGAGATAATGCAACCGGTTCTGAACCTGGTTGTGTACCGCTTCCGCGAACGCTCGTTCATCGTGGACCGACACTCCGAAATCCTGGCCACCATCGGGGCCGGAGATCCGGTCGGCGCGGTCGCTGCCTTCGACCACATGATGGAGTACCTGCAGCAGAGGTATGCCGTGGCACAGGACCGCGTCGGGGGAAACAACCATTTGTAAGTCACTAACTAAGTGGCGAGGCGTATCGCCAGGCGGATTGGTCACCGTAACAACTGAGCTGTTCAGAAGATAACTGGGAGTTGATGCAGTGCAATACAAAGGCCCACCCGACTCGCTCGGCGTTCACTCAGGCGTTCCGAAGACCGGCCTTAACTCGCTCCTTGAGCAACGCCCGCTCGAACTCGGCCCGATGATCTGGAACATCGGCCGTCATGATGACAGCTCGGGAGTCGGGGCTCGTCCCAGAACGAGGATCCGAATTGAAGGGCAACGCGCAAGGGAGTTGAAACATTTTCGGACGATGCCGGGCTTGATATAGGCCACTCGGCTCGACTGGCTGCTGTTTTCAATAAGAGGCAAGATGAACATGAGCGCTCCGGGTAAATCACTTTAAAGCAAGTCTCAAGGCTGGACAGCCGCAGATAGGGCTATGGTTGGGCTTGGCCAACGGATACACAGCCGAAATATGTGCCGCGATAGGGTTCGATTGGCTGGTAGTAGATGGCGAGCATGCTCCTAACGATATTCGCAGTATGCTACAGCAATTGCAGGCGATCGCAGCTTACCCAGTGCATCCGGTCGTCCGGCTGCCCATCGGGGAGACATACCTGATCAAGCAGGTGCTGGATATCGGCGCCCAAACGGTACTGGTGCCCATGGTTGAGACGGCCCGGTATGCTGAGGATCTGGTGGTGGCCACGCGGTATCCACCGGGTGGTGTTCGCGGTATAGCGAGCGCATTGGCGCGCGCTGCGTGCTGGAATATGACTTCCGACTATCTGGAGACAGCCAATGATCAGATTTGCCTTCTGGTGCAAATAGAGACCCGGCGTGGTCTTGACAACCTCGATGTGATTGCCGCCGTTCCCGGTATCGACGGTGTTTTCATCGGCCCTGTGGATTTGGCCGGCAATCTTGGACACCTTGGCAAAACGGGAGCCAGGGAGGTGATTTCGGTTATCGAGCGCGGCATCAGGCGTATTCGCTTGGCAGGTAAAGCGGCTGGGATTTTCGAATGTGATGAGAATCTGGTTCGCCACTATTTGTCTCTCGGGTGTACGTTCGTGGCGGTTGGTGCCGACGTAATCATCCTCTCTCGTGCCGGACAAGCTCTGGCACGGCAGTTCAAGAACCTGCTACAAGCGATTCCGGCTACCGACGAAGGGGGGTGCCGCGGCTAAAGGCCCGCGCCTTGCCCCGGCCTGACGGCCTGTAAATTCTGTTCGCGCGTAATAACTGAATGCCATGGAGCGGGTTCCGGGCGGATGACTGCAACTGTGGCTCACGAAATAGATAATCCGTTGGAAGCCGTTACCGTCGAGAGCCCTTGATTAAGTCCCTTTAGAATCCGCAGAAGCCCCTCGGTACAGAGTAGCGAATCGCAGGAAATCTCGGAGACGCACAGAGCGGCTATCCGGGAGAATACGGGTCTTCGTGACGCTTATCACTGCCGGTAGTGGCGCTAATGCGCTAAAGAAGAAGAACCTGCTTTCATCCGAGCTTGAGATTTCGGCTGGCGGCAGCGTTGGTTTGCCCGGCGGCGTGCACCTGGCTAGGCCATCGCAAGTTCCGAGGATCTGCCCCGACCCTAGCGAAGCTCCGCCCGCGGGCATACCGCCTATAGCTCTTGTTCGATGAGGTGTGCCCGCAAGGGCCCAAGCGCACTGAGAGGGCCGGCATCAAGGGAGGATATTCTTGTCTATCGCGGCTTCACAACCAGACATTCGGGAAGTGATCTTTTCCACGGTCGCCAACCGGAAATACCGGGCCGAAGTTATCGCCGAACAATCCGGCATATTGGCGGGTAGCAACCGCTTGCAGAGCGCCCTCAGGGAAGTGGGCGTTCAGGCGGAAATCCATGCTGCCGACGGAGCCGCAATAAAAGCTGGCGATTGCGTTGTCTCGATCCTGGGTACGCCCAAACAGATTGCTGTCAGTGAAGAGTTTGTGATTGGCAAGCTTGCCAAGCCGTCTGGCATCGCCACTGCGTCACATCAGGCGGTCAAGCTCGCCCAAAACGATATTTGTATCGTTTGTGGCGCCTGGAAGAAAATGCCCCCGGAGATCAAGGCTATAGTTCGGGAAGCGGTGGCCACAGGCGGAGCGGCGCTCCGGATCACCGATCGGCCATTTCTTTACCTCGACAAGAATTTCGTGCGCATGCTGGGTGGAATCGCGGCTACGCTCCAGGCCGTAGCTCCCTTGCAAGACAAACTGAAGGTGATACAGCTAAAGGGCGAATACACCGACGTCGCGCGCGAAGCCAGCCTGGCCGTAGAGCATGGCGCTGACATTCTGATGATCGATACTGGTTATCTCGCAGATGTTGAAGCGGCACACGCGGCTTTGCAAGCGGACGGCCGGCGCGAGCGGGTGAAATTGGCGTTTGCCAAAGGTGTCCGCATACCGAACATTCCCGATTTGCGGGGTCGTGGTATCGACATCCTCGACATCGGGGTGGAAATCATTGATGCGCCCCTACTGGATATGAAACTGGAAGTTCGGGAAGGGCTTCATGCAACTCGATCTACTGGAAAAAACTGAACTCCGCATTTACGGACTCGAAATGCAGCAGGTCAATCTCACTCAAGTGGCGGCGAAAACTGCCGCGGTGCTTGGGTTGCCGCATTCCCAGGTGCTGGTGGTGGACGTGCGGGACGACCACATCTGCCTGGATATTCTGGCCAAGACGGTTGATATGCGCCAGGTGATTGGTAAACAGGCTGCGCTGCTGCACGAACTGGCGGGAATCGACGGGCTAGTCCTGAAGGAGGGCGCCTATGTCGATTCCAACGGTATCATGGGTTTGATTGGCTGCGAAAACATCGACGCAAACGCACTGGTTGACCGGACAGAGGCCCTCGGCAACGAAATTGAAAAAGCGGTGCTACAGCGGGCCATGATCTTTGCCACCGGATTTGAAGTACAACGGGCGATGATCGAAGACACCAACTCGCCGTATTTGATCGGACTGCTGGCGAAGCAGGGATATCGCGCCGAATTCGGCGGCATTCTGGAAGATGATGTCAACACCATCGCTCGCCGCCTATGGGACGTCGCAGACCGTGGCTACGGGCTGGTTATCACCACAGGCGGCGTCGGTGCGGAGGCGAAAGACTGCAGCCTCGAAGCGCTGGCCAGACTCGATTCCGCGGCGGCAACGCCCTGGATTGTCAAGTTTCAAGCCGGCACCGGTCGACATGTAAAGGAAGGGGTGCGCATCGGCGTTGGCCAGTATGGGCTGACCACATTCATTAGTCTGCCGGGCCCGCACGACGAAGTGGTGGCGGCATCGGCGGCTATACAGCAACACTGCACCGGCGTACGCGCGGACAAGGTCGCTCTCGCCAACGATATCGCCCAGATCCTGCGTGAAAAACTGCGGCACAAACGCTGGCACAGATGACTTGTGATCCGGGACGGCTAACCGTCGGGGTTTTGTAGCAGTGTTTCTGCCGGGCCGGCAGTTAGACTTTGCACAGCTTCCCAGATGAAATTAAATCGTTGGAAATATAAGTTCATTTCACTTCTAGTACCGTTTCAACCATCCATACCATCAAGGGTTTACCGTACGGAATGGCGTAGTGTCCAAGAACTCGATCCGATTGAACGTGCAGGAACATGCTGGACAGCGGACCAGCGTGGGAGCGAGGGTGATAAGCTGCACGGATGCCAAGCACGCTGGATCCACTTCGTTTCTTGCTCGTCGCTGTTGCCGGCTGGATGAACCAAGGGCAACAGCAAGTCATCGATTACCTGTGAGAGGAAAACCAAGTTTTACGTGCACAGCTCGGCGGCCGCCGGCTGCGGTTCGACGACGACCAGCGGCGTCGCCTGGCAGTCAGAGCCAGGCTGCTGGGACG
>JBEKQR010000034.1:0-17195 GCA_049519515.1 Candidatus Korobacteraceae bacterium | reverse complement strand
ACGGATTTGTCAGCAAGCCGGAGGTGCAGAAGCTCAACCGCAATTCGATCTTCATCTTTGTCAACGGACGCCTGGTGCGCGACCGTCTCATCCAGCACGCGCTCACCGAGGCTTACCGCAACATCATTCCGCCGGCGGTCTTCCCGGTGGTGCTGCTTTTCCTGGAGATGCCGTTTGCCGAGGTGGACGTGAACGTTCATCCCTCGAAGACCGAAGTCCGCTTCCGGCAGCAGGGCTTCGTCCACGATTTTGTGCGCGAGAGCGTGCGCGCCGCCCTGATGCGGGCGCGTCCGGCGCCGCAATTCGTGCGCGAGATCCGCGCCCAGCCCACCGCTGCTGCTGCCCTGACACCGGGCGCAGGCTTCGTCTCTCCTTCCGGCCTGGGAGAAGCTCCGGAACCGTCCGCGTCTCCGGCAAACGCTGATGGTGTCAACGCCGGAGTACAAAACTTCTCGCTGGCCGCGCCCGGCTTGCCTCCGCAAACTGCGGCCTTGCAATTTTCCGGCAGCTTCGCCGTGGAGGCCAATGCGGCCGTGCCGGCGGCCCGCTTCGGCCCGCAGGGCTTTGGCTCGCATATTCCGCAGCAACCGGGAGCGGCCACCAGCGCCGCCATCCCCGCCGGCGACCTGGTTCCAGAGCGTGATGGCCAGTGCGGGCCGGCGCTCGATACCGCTGAAGAGGGCATGGACCTCTCCGCCCTCGCCAGCCTGCAGCCGCTGGGGCAGGTCCGCGACTCGTTTATTTTGGCCGTCAATCCCCAGGGGCTCTGGATCGTCGACCAGCACGTCGCCCACGAGCGCGTGCTCTTCGAGAAGCTTTTGCACGCGCGCCTGGAAAAGCGGGTGGAATCGCAGCGCCTGCTCATGCCGCTGATCGTCGAGCTCACCCCCAGGCAACTGGCCGTCTTCGCCGAGATCGCGGAAGAGCTCGAGCGCAATGGCTTCGAAGCCGAGCCCTTCGGATTGCGGACCCTGGCCGTAAAAACCGCGCCCTCCGGCATCGATCCCGGCGAGCTCGAGCGCCTGCTGCACGAGCTGCTGGAGCAGATCGAGAGCGAGCAGCAGGCCATCAACCTGGAAAAAGTCCGCACCCGCATCGCCGCCAGCATAGCCTGCCATGCCGCCATCAAGATCAACACCCCGCTGGATACCGCTAAAATGGAATGGCTGCTGCGCGAGCTGGCCGCCACGCGCTACCCCATGAGCTGTCCTCACGGCAGGCCGGTGGTGCTGCGTTATTCTGTCAAGGACATTCAGAAGGCATTTAAGCGGATTTAAAAAAGCTGATGTCGTGTTATCGTCATTCATGCGGAAGCCTCTTGTGTCGTTGCAAACACTGTCTCGACAACATGTTTGTAGCACAAGAGGCTTTTCGCACCTTCAACTTCGCGAATTATCCGGGCTAAGCCGGTGGTCGTTAAGTCATTACTTTCATCTTTAAGTTAGGTGGGCCGCAAACCCATTAGTAGAATGGTGGGCTATGAAGCCACCCGCCATCGCCCTGGAAAAAATTGCGGCACTCGCTCCCGCATGCCTCAACATGGTGGTTCCCGAAGCCTATCGCGACGTGAACGGCCACATGAACATGCGCTGGTATCTGGCCATCTTCGACGACGCGGGAGATGCCCTGCACGAGCGCGTCGGGCTGACGCGCGAATACCACAGGCAGCACGGGACCGGCACAGTCGACCTGGAGCACCACCTGAACTTCCTGAGCGAGGTGAACCCGGGGGACAGCATTTCCGTATACATGAGGTTTGTTGCGCGCTCGGCAAAGCGGCTGCATTACCTCATGTTCATGGTGAATGAGACCCGAAACCGGCTGGCTTCCATCTTCGAGTGCATGAATGCCTTTGCCGACCTGCGCACGCGCAAGACCGCGCCGTTCCCGCCGGAGATTGCCAGGCGTATTGATGAGATTCTCGATCTGCGCCGCAGGCTGGATTGGCCGGCTCCGGTGAGCGGCGCCATGCGAGCAGACTAGCTGGCGGCTTGATGGCGCCGGAGGGAAATGGCCATTGGCGGTCGCGTGACCGGGTTTGCCGGGAAGATTGTTATCGCGGAATGGCTACGGCAGGAGAAGAGGCAAACGTTCTTTCCTGGAGTTTGGTCATTGCCGGGGGCAATGCCGGCCGAAGCTGCATCTGGATCAATTCCTGCACCCGGGACCACACCCTCGGGTCGCACTCTATGGCAGTGTGCCCCTTAAATAGAAGACGGTCGTACCATGGATAATTGCGGCATTCAGGGGGTTGCTTCCTGTACTGAAGACGGAAATTCCCCAGAATTCTGGTGCGCGATGCATCCGCCGCCCGGATTTTCGAACGCCCGTGCAGGAGTCCTTCAGGTTGATAGAAATTCGCGGCCTCGGCAACATTGGCGGGAATGATAGAGTCCTCCGCGCCATGCTTGCTGATGCTATCGACTTGAATGGTCAAGAGCACAGGTACGCCGTCCCGCTCAAGTTCGCGGGCAAGAGAAACCACGGCGGAGGCGCCCCAACTATGCCCGAACAGAACAATACGGGCACCTCGCTTTTCCTCTTCCGAGAGTTTGCCGTCGCGGTCGCCGTCGATCCAGTTCAGGGCCAAGAGACGGGCCTCCTCCAGTTGCCGGTTCTGAAATACCTCGACGCGGGCGTATTTGCCGTAACCCGCCTGGAGACTTTCCGCGATCTTTACCTCCGGATGGCGGAGGTCGTCCGTATGAACGAACCCGCCAAGAAAACCGATAATGAGCGGAGCGCTCTTATCGGTTTTCGCCTGTGATTGCGCTATTCCCCCATATGGCTGGAGAAGGAACACTGCAACCGCGAAAGCTCCTGAAATGCGGAATAGCTGGCTCATCAGAAAGGTTGCCTCGGCCTGTGCAACCGGTGCCGTAGATCAGATGCATGGTTGCCTGGCTTGGTCGCCCAGCGCGGGAGGTAACCAGCATACGGCTTTGCCCACTAGCCAAGACCTCTGACCTTTTCCCGCTGCAACTCCCGCGCGGCCAGTCGCGCCGATTTAACGGAGTCCGCCACCGTGGCCATTTCCCAGGTTAGCGCCTGCCGGGGTCCCCGGTCCCGCTTGGCGGGACCGCTGTTGCGTTTGCTGGGGGTGGTATTAGCGCGGCGCGAAACCTGATGACCCACTACCGGCGCCCGGCGCGCTTATCGGGAATCGTTTTGCATGAAGTAAACTGGTTTATCGAGGAGAGTGGAAAAGATTCCGGCGCGATGGGGAGCCGCGGTGATTTGTGGAGATCTGAAATGAGAGAACTTTACTGCCTGAACGTTGGATGTGCCGATGCCACTGTCATCATCTCCGACAATTGCACATTCCTTGTGGACTGCCACGACATCGAGAGTTATACGCATCTGCTTCCGGCCTCAAAGCAGATTCGCGGCGTGTTCATCACCCACCAGCATAGAAACCATTATTCCGGTCTCGATTACCTGAGGCAGAAGGGCTTTTCCATCAATTGCCTCATCTACAGCCCGTACCAGCGCCGGCATGGGGATGCAAGCGTGAGCGTCGAGGAGTGGAATGAGTTTAATTCCCACTGCGAGTACTTCAAATCCAACGGCACGGGCCTTTATGCGCCGCGCCGTCAAAGTTCCTATGAAAAGCCCTTCTGGGACATCGATGGAGTGAAGTTTTGGATGTTAGGGCCGGATGAGAGCATCGCTTCGTCCGACACTGCTGAACTGCATGATGCGTCGCTGGTCTTTCGTGCCGATTTGGGCGAGCGCAAGTGCACGTTCACGGGGGATGCATCGGACGTCAGTCTGAACTACATTGCCAAAAACACCACCAATATTTGCGGCGACATTTTGCACGCCAGCCATCACGGCAGTCTCAATGGCGCCGATCTGGACTTCATCAGGAAGTGCAATATTCAGTTCACGGTTATCTCTACAGCCGGCGGCATTCACGAAAGCATCCCCGACGCTACCGCCTTGAGGCGGTACGCCGACAACACTGCCAAGGAGGTATATCGGACGGATAAGGATGGCTCCATCAAATGCACATTTTGATGGAGGGTGATGTGTCCGGTCGGGGCCCCGGTCGCCGGATCCGGCGCAGCATGCCCGGTTTATGGAGCGGTTTGACGATTTAGGGGTCACAGGTAGAGCAGCGGTTTGCAGATTCGAGTCCTGCCACTCTCCTTTGCTGCCATTCTTTTCAAGCGTTTAGCCACGCCACGTTTTTCTAGAGAAAGCTATATAGATCGTGCTTCAAAATCACCCTTTTGTAGGGAAGCGAGGCCATATACGAATCGGTTAATATGCTTAAAGGTAAGCTGGGCGAAATTGCGGGTTTGATAAAGGTTTAATTCCCATGAACGCGGGGAAGATTTGATTAACAGAAGCTTGATTAATCGAAAAAAGACGTGGGCCGGAGTCATAGTTGGAATCGCACTGCTGCTATGTTCGTGGACCGCTTGGAATCAATACGGCCCGAGTGCCGGCCCTTATAGCCCGAACTCCGGTCCTTACCACGTGCTTACGGCCAAGCGCATCATCCTGCACGACGCTAAGCGCAAAAAGGACCTGCCGCTGAAGATTTATTACCCGGCCATTCCCGGGCGGTTCCCGGTGGTCGTATTTTCCCACGGAGCGCTGGCTTCTAAAGATTGTTATTCGGAGCTGGGGCGGTACTGGGCCAGCTTCGGATACGTAGTCATTCATCCTTCGCACGCTGATTCCATTGCCGATAGCGGCTTTCGCGGCAGCTTGCTGCAGGCCATCAACGATCCCCAGGGCTGGCAGAACCGCCCTAAAGATATTTCTTTCATCCTCGACTCGCTGGCGGAAATCGAAAGACTAGTGCCCCAGCTGAAGGGGGAGCTCGACTCCAACCATATCGGCGTGGGTGGACACTCCTTCGGCGCCTACACGGCAGGGGCAATCGGTGGCGCGACGATTGTGGTGCCGGGGCGGGACCGGCCGCAGAGTTTCGCTGACCCGCGGGTCAGCGCCGTTCTGCTGTTATCTCCCCAGGGAGAAGGCCGAATGGGTTTGACGGCACACTCGTGGGACAGCTTGCGCCGCCCCATGCTGCTCATGTACGGTTCGCGCGATTTCGGACCTGACGGAGAAGCGGCGGAGTGGCGAGCTGAGCCCTACCGCAAAGCGCCTCCGGGCAACAAATATGAGGTGGAGATCGAGGGCGGGACGCACATGGGATTCGCCTCTCCCACTCGCGGCCTGGAGCTGCAATTTCAATGCGCAAGACTGGAGACGCTGGCGTTCTGGGATGCCTACCTGAAGCAGGACCCGAACGGCAAGCAATACCTGGTTTCGAACAGTTTGCAGAAGTTCAGCGCTAGTGCCGCGAGGTTTTCCAGCAAATGAGTGGCACTAAGCTGCATCTAACTTTTTGCGCGGAAGGAAGATGATGCCCCGTCGAATCGAAGAACTCGATGCTCTTCGCGGCTTCATGCTGGTGTGGATCACCCTCACCCACTTGCCGACCGTCGTCAGCCATTACGTAAATCAGCCGTTCGGGTACGTGGCCGCGACTGAAGGCTTCATCTTTCTCTCCGCTCTCTTCACCGGCCGTATCTACTTCAACATCGCCGACAGGGAAGGGAATCCGGCGATGCGCCGCAAGTTGTGGATGCGGGCGGGACGGCTCTACTGCTATCAGCTATTGTTGCTGGGCATCGCTTTCCTGATCGGAGCCCCGATCGCCGCCCACGGCAACCGTCCGGCGATGCACAACCTGCTCAACTTCTATTTTTCCTCGAACCGGATACATGCATTCGTCGACGCCGCCTTGATGATCTACCGGCCGCCGCTGCTGGATATCCTGCCGATCTACATCATGTTCCTGGCGCTGACGCCCTTTGCGCTGATCCTGGGATCGCGGCTGGGGTGGAAGTACGTCTTCGCTGGAGGGTTCACGGTCTGGCTGCTGGCCCAGTTCGGATTTCGCGGTTTTGTCTATAACTTCATGGTCCACGCCTTTGGCCTGCGCATTCCCTTGAACGAGATGGGCGCGTTTGACCTTTGGGCATGGCAGCTCTGGTGGATGGTCGGCTTGTGGCTGGGCGTGCGCTGGGCAAAAGGCGATTTGCATCTCGATATCTGGACGAAGCGCATGCTCGTGCCGGCGGCGATCGTGGCAGCTTTTTTCCTGGTCTTGCGCCAGGCGCAGAATGCCGGCCTCGTCGAATTAGGAAGGATGGCCTTTCTGGTGAACAAATGGCGCTTCGGACTTGGCCGCATTGTCGATTTCGCGGCGCTGGCCACGTTGGCCATTTACTTTCGAGCTGCTCTGCGGCGGCTGGCGATCCAGCCCTTGGCCATGCTGGGTAAAGCTTCGCTGGAAGTCTTCTGTGTGCACCTGCTGTGCGTTTTTACCGCCCTTCTTATCCTGGGCAACCGTCCGGTGATAGGCGGCTGGCAGGCTATGGTAATCGTCCTGACGAGTTTATCAGCCCTGGTGGTAACGGCCAGAATCGTAACCCATCGGCGCGCAAAAGCTGTTACCGATCGTCTTGCCAGGCCCAGTATCCAGCCCCCGCTCCAGCCCGGATACGGGGAAGAGGTGGCAACCGACAAGGCCGCTTAACGCCGGCGAGAGCGGGGCGTCGATTCGAGTCCAACCGCCGCGCGCTTTCCTCCGCCTGGCTCTTGATTGTTGCCCTACCCTGCGTTTACAGTTTTACAAATGAATCCCACACTTTCTCTTCTCTATAGCCACCACAGCGACCGTAACTTCAAAGACGAGCCCGTAAGCGAGGAAGCCCTGACCGCGATCCTCGAGGCCGCTCGCCGCGCGCCTACTGCCAGCAACGCGCAGCACGTTTCCCTGGTGGTGGTGCGTGATGCCGCCCGGCGGGCGCGCATCGCCGAGTTCGCCGGGGCGCAAGCCTGGATTGCCAAGGCGCCGGTGTTTATCACGGTCATTCTTGACTTTTACAAGACCGGGGTGGGCGTTGCCGCCGCCGGCGGAAAACCAGTGATCCAGGAAACGGTGGAAGGCCTGGTGGCCGGCGTGACCGATGTAGGGATCGCCCTGGCTACCATGATCGCCGCCGCCCATTCGCTGGGATTGGGGATCGTGCCCATCGGCGGCATCCGGCGCAACCCGCAGGCCATGATCGATCTGCTGGAACTGCCGCCGCACTCGTTTCCGGTGGTGGGCTTGTGCGTCGGGCATGTAAACCAGCCGGCGCGGCAGAAGCCGCGCTTGCCCATGGAAGTATTCCGCCACGACGAGCGCTACCACAAGGAAGGAATAGCGGAGGCGATCGCCGCCTATGACGTTGCGCTATTGCAGTATTGGAAAGACATCAACCACGCCGACCCGAAAGCCTGGTCAAAGAATACGGCCGAGACCTACCAGCAATCCTCTTTGCGGCCGGTGAAAGCGGCGCTGCAAAAACAGGGCATAACGTACGAGAGGTGAAGGCGGGATGGTTGGCGTTATGGACGCGGCGGCCCGAGAAGCTAATTCCTCGCGTTGCTCAAAGGAGATTGAACACAGCGGCTAAAGCCGCATTGTGTTTGGCCCCTGATTCCCGCGCCTAAAGGCGCGGGCTTCCACCCCGGATAAAGCACCAGAAGACTGTTTTTCAGAGAACGAACTCGCCGCTGGAAACCGCCACAACATTGCCGCCGACAAAAATGTCGCTGACGGTTTCCCCTGTCTTTTTTCCGTGAACGAAAATCCGGCTCGGACGCAATGCCTCGAGTCCCTATCTGCCAAAGAAAGGCAGATGTGGGGCACGTGCAGAACTATCAACTCGCCAAGCCCGGCTAGCGATTGTAAATCGGGACCGGCCCGCGGAATTCCTGCCACACCGCGTCGCAAGCCTGCACGGTCTGCGGGGAAAGCGGCCCTTCCTCGCATACTTTGAGGTTCTCTTCCAGTTGCTCCATGCGGGACGCGCCCAGGATTAAACCGTCGCTGGCGGTGTGATGTAGCAGCCAGTTGAAGGCCAGGCTGGGCAGGCAGTGTCCGGCGTCTGCCGCGACCTTGCGCAACTGTTCGACCGCCTGAAACGCCCGCGCGTGCCAGTAGCGGTCCCGATACAGTGCCTTGCCCCAGAAGGCGGGATCAAAGCGGCCTCCAGGAGTGAGTTTATCCAGGTCGTGTTTGCCGGAAAGCAGTCCGCCGGCGAGCGGGTTGTAGGCAATCGTGGAGATTCCCAGGCGCTTGGCCATGGGCAGGAATTCCTGCTCGATGCCGCGGGCTATCAGGCTGTACATGGGCTGAGTGATGAGCATGGCCTGATAGTTGTTCTTCTCGGCGATCCAGTTCATCTCGCAGAGCTGCCAGGCAGCGTAGTTGGAGCATGCCATGTAACGGACCTTCCCCTGGCGAACCAGGGTGTTCATGGCATCCAGACTCTCTTCTATGGGAACGCTGTAATCAGGCTGATGCAAGTAGTAGATATCGACGAAATCGGTGCGCAAGCGCCGCAGGCTGTCTTCAATCGCGCGCAAGATGGCGCGCTTGGAGAGTCCGCCGCCGTCGGGATCGGCACTCATCTTGTGATGGACCTTGGTCGCCAGAACCACTTGCTTGCGCTTGCCGGCAAGGGAATTTCCCAGCATGGTCTCAGCCCCGCCAAGCTGATAGGCATTGGCGGTATCGAAAAAGTTGACTCCGGCCTCGATGCAGCGCTCGACCATGCGGGTGGCAGTGCTCTGATCAACCGGCTTGCCGAAAGTCATTGTGCCCATCGAGACGCGCGATACCCGCAGATCGGTCCCCTTCAGTTGACGATGCTCCATAATTAGTGCCTTTCCTATGTTATGAATCCCGATGTTCTTAGTTCTCCGTTGTCAGTTCCTGAGCGCCCGCTTTGACGAACGAACAATGAAGAACTAAGAACAACAACCACGAAGTCTTAAGCCTTGGCTGCTTGCACGTCTGGTTGAGCTTCGCCCAGGCTGAGAAGGCCAAGCTTAGGCACCACAACCAGGAGGAAGAATGTTGCCACCAGGATCGAGCATCCGCCGACCGTGAGCGCAATGCGGAAGCTGCCGGTCATCTTGACCACGATACCGGTCAGAATCGGAGAGATGATCCCGGCGAAGGAGCCGATCATGTTGATCAGGCCTCCCACCGAGCCGACGTATTTTGGCGGCACCACTTCGGAGATGATTACCCAGATATGGCCGGCGCAGTTGGATTCGGCGGCAATCGATACGGTAAGGAAAAAGATGGCCACCATGACATTGTCGACGAAGCCGACGATGATGATAGTGGCGGAGAGAAGTTGCATGACTACCTGTACCGTTTTGCGCGCCCGGTTAACGCTCCAGCCACGCCGGATCAGCCAATCCGAGATGATGCCCACGAATGGCTGGATAATGCCGGCCGTCGCGTAAGGGAGCGAACCGTAGATCCCCATCTTCATGATGGAAAAGCCGCGTTCCATTATCAGGTAGGAGGGCACCCAGGTGAGGAACAACCATTGCAGGAAGTCCTGGGTGAACTTGACGACGATGATACCCAGGAGGGTACGGTTGTGCAGGACCTCGCCCCAGGGAATCTTCACCTTCTGTTTTTGACCTGACTGCTTGGCTCGGATGTCAGACCGGTCTTGGAACCAGAAATACCACACTACGCACCAAAGCAGGCTGCCCAAGCCGGTGGCGTAAAACGCGACGCGCCATCCCCATTGTTTGATAAGGAAGGCCATTATGAATGGAGTGACAGCCAGACCCGCGCGGATTCCCGTCAACGCAACTGATGTAGCAGTGCCGCGTTCCTTGCTGGGGAAATTGGCCGCAATGATCTTGGCGGTGGCGGGCAGGGCGGCGGACTCGCCAAGTCCCACGCCCAACCTGGCCAGAACCAGATGAAAGACGTTGTTGCAGAACCCGGTAATTGCGGAAAAAATGGACCAGGCGGCTGCCGCCCAGCCGAACACCGTCTTGGAGCCGTAACGATCGGCCAGGTATCCAGCGGGGAGATTGCCGACGGCGTAGGTCCAGAAAAAGGCGGAAAGGGCAACCCCCATAACTGCCGTGTTGATATGGAATTCCTTGATGATGAACGGCGCGGCCACCGACAAACTGGCGCGATCCAGGGAATTGATAAATGTGCCGGCGGTTAGCAAAGCAACCACGCCCACCCGGTAGGCCTTGGTATTTTCGGAATCCATAGTCCAGCCCTCCCCTCAGTAGCTGCAGGCTTGAACAGAGTGAAACAGGTATGTTGAACGGTTAGTTGGTCCGTGTGGCGGATTTTACATGAGCGTTCCCCGTCAGTGCTACACCTTTTCCGGGGGAAAGGCCGTCGGGGCAATGTCCGATGGCAATGTGTGCCGGTGTACGAATGACCCGGGGCTGTCATCACGGACGATACTTGCCGTCTGACCGTGGGCAGCCAAAAATGGAGCTGCTCTGTATGGAAGCGGAGGTCCTTCCGAGGAGGACGATATGCCGTACGGCGCGGGCAGTTTCAGAATCCCGGTTACACGGTTCGCCGCACCCGTGGCATGTGGGGAACGGCGGGAAAGTTCGCTCCGGCTCTTGTGCGCCTTGACGGTGGCGATAGTTTCCAGCCTCGCAGTCGCACTTGTCTTGCGCGAAACAGAAGGCTTTTCGCTGATGGCGGGTGTCTTTGCCGGTTTGTACTACTACTTCCTGAGAAGATCCAGCGCGAACGACGCCGTCGGCGCTGGCAAACCTTAACGCGGTCACCTCGCGCATTCGCCCCATCACTGCATAAGTCGCTTATTGCGAGCAAGGACCCACGTCTGCCAAAAACGGCAGATGTGGGGGCACGTGTGGGGCACGGGTGCTTTGTCGGCTTTCACAGCATCGGCAGGTTGCGGGGGCGAGGGCCGCGGGGAAAGGCCTGATCGATCATCGCCAGCTCGGCGTCGCTCAGCTTGAGCTCCCCGGCTCCCGCATTCTCCTCGGTGTGAGCGGGGGTTGAGGCCTTGGGAATGGTGAGCAGCGACGGCCGCCGCACCAGGAAGCGGAGCGCCACCTGCCGTGGCGTGGCCCCATGTGCCTCGGCAATCTTGCCCAGCACCGCTCCTCCGGGTGTCCGCGGAGCGGGGAAGCGGGCATGCCCGAACGGGCTGTAAGCGACCACGGCAACCCCGTGCTTTTCGCACCAGGGCAGCACGGCGTGCTCGATTGCCCTCTCCAGCAGGTGGTAGAGGACCTGGTTGCAAGCGATGCGGCCCTCGCCGGCGACGGCCAGCGCTTCGTCGAGTTCGGGCGCGTCAAAATTGCTGACGCCCCAGGAGAGAATTTTCCCCGCCTTCTTGAGCTCCTCAAAGGCGGCGAAGGTCTCCTGGAAAGGATGACTGCCGGGCCAATGCAGCAGGTAGCAGTCCAGGTGATCGGTGCGCAGGTGCGCCAGCGAGCGCTCGCAGGCGGCGATGGTTCCGCGGCGGCTGGCATTGCCGGGGAGGACCTTCGACACCAGGAAGATTTCATCACGCCTTCCGGCAATGGCTTCGCCGGCAAGTTCTTCGGCGGCGCCCGAGCCGTACATCTCCGCCGTGTCGATGTGCGTCGCTCCCAGGTCGATGCCGCGGCGCAGGGCGGCTATGGCGGAGGCGCGATTAGCGGTCTCGATGTACCATGTCCCCTGGCCGATGACCGCCACCGGCCTGCGCGTCGGCCCGAATTGGCGTTTCTCCATACTTTCTTCTCCTGCCGGCGTTCTCATCCGGTGCGCCTGCACCCATCCGCTGTCAAGTGCTAAAATGTATCAGGAAGCGTCTCGCGGGGCCAGACTAAGGTGTACTTCGCCCCCGTGCCAGCCGGAAACCGTATAGGCAGATTTTTCTCTCCGAATTACGGTCATCGCAACCGTTTTCGACTTGCATCCAACTAATCCGGAAGCTACCATTGAGCATCTTCCGGCCCGCACGTTCCGTGCGGCATGGCCTAGCGCTGCAGGGCACCCAGCAAACTGAAGTCGGCTTGGATGGGACCCCGCATTCCAGGCGCAAGCGGACAGAGGATTTGGTTCCTTCGACACGGCCGGCCAACCCCGCTCGGCTTGGCCTTCGGCGGACGCAAACGTCAGAGATCTTGTTTAGCAGTAAAAAAAAGAGAAACCAACAATATGAATAGTGGACCCAACCACCCTGCCGGGGGCTCCGGAGGAAAAGGGCGCAGATGGCGTCGGTGACGCGGAAACCAACCTGCACAGGCGGCGCACGGCGGCCAATCGCGCCATCCGCAACGCCACGGCGCCTCTCACGTGCGCGGCGGGCGTCCGGGCGCCCGGCCCAGCCCCAAGTTCCAGGACTCCCACATCTACACCGCCCCCATGGATCACAACTACCGCACGGCTGAGAACGGCAACGGCGCCCGGCGCGGCGGAGGCGCGGGCGCGCGTTTTCTGCATCCGGAGCTGGAGGCACTGCCAACCGACCATAACGGAGCGCCGCGCATTTTCGCCTTCGTGGACGACCTGTTCTTCCTGGCCAAGATCCAGGAAACGGCGCGCAAGCTGAACGTCAAGGTGCAGTTCGTGAAGAGCGAAAAGGAGGTCCTGGATTCAATCGCCGAGAGCGAACAGGCGCCGTCGCTGATCATCATGGACCTCAACAACTCCTCGGTGAAGCCGCTTTCCGCCATCAGCAAGCTGAAATCCAAGCTCAAGAAGCAGAGCAACATAATCGGCTTCCTCTCGCACGTTCAGGGAGACCTCAAGGTCAAGGCGCAGGACGCAGGCTGTGACATGGTGCTGCCGCGCTCGGCCTTCTCCCAGAACCTGCCGCAATTGTTGCGCCGTCACGGCTCTTCCACCGAGCCCCCGGCGGGCGCGGTTTAGCAGCCTGCGGCAAGCACAAACGAGCCTTTGTTTGCGGCGGCGCAAGCCGCCTCGGGGCGGCGTAATTTAGCCCTCTGAGCCATGTACATTCCGCGCGCGAATATCGTGAGCAGCGGCCTAATTGTGACGTTCGTCATACTTATCCGTGATCCGGCCTTGTAAGATATATGTCTGAGCGGCTAAGGCCTTAGACTGCGCGCGGACCCGGCGAGGGGCTTCGGCATGCACGAGGCGTTACAGCAAGGCTGATGGAGATGGAGTTGTCGGTAATGAGCCTGGCGGCCACGGGAGCAAGCCCCGTCAAACTCGGCAGCGCGGATTCCGGATTCGCCTCCGATAAGGACTCTTCCACTCGCCGGATGACGCCGGGGCCGCGCAAACAACCGCGGCGAACGATCCGCTTCCGTCTTGCCTGCCTGGTGCTGGCCTGCGTCCTGCCGGTCTGGCTGGCCGCCGGTTTCCTGGTCTATTACTCCTATCAGCACAAGCGTCGTGCGCTGCAGGAGACCGTGCTGGAAACGGCGCGCGCGCTCTCGCTGGTGGTAGACCGGGAGTTGGCCAACATGCAGGCCAGCCTGACGGCTCTCGCCACTTCGCCTTCTCTCGCCACTGGCGATCTGGCGGCGTTCCACCGCCAGGCGCGGTTGATCCTGCCTGATTATCCGGGTGGCGACATCATTCTCGCCAATGCTACCGGGCAACAGCTTGTGAATTCCTTTGTGCCATTTGGCAAGCCACTGCCCAGGCGCAATATTCCCGATACGGTGCGTGGCGTTTACGCCACCGGCAAGCCGATTATCAGCAACGTGTTCAAGGGAGCTGTTACCGGGCGGTTTCTGCTAAGCGTCGACGTTCCGGTGTTCCGTGACGAACGCGTGGTCTACGACTTGGCGCTGACCATACCTGCCGAACGCCTCATGACAGTGCTTTCGCAACAGCGCATTCCTTCGGCATGGACAGCCGCAATCGTCGACCGCAATGATGTGGTTGCAGCCCGCAATCGATTTCCAGACAGGTATGTCGGGAGGCAGGTCAGCCCCGTTCTGTCGCGGCATTTGACGGAGGCTGTCGAGGGCTCCGCGGACACTATAAATCTGGAAGGCACCGAGGTGATGGCCATTTTCAACCGGTCTACGAAGACCGGGTGGACAGTCGTTATCGGAATTCCCAAGGCAGTATTCGTGTCGGACATCTGGCGGGGGCTGCGGTGGGCCGTCTGCGCCATCGTTTTGCTCTCGATCGCCGTGATCAGCCTGGCGCTGTTCCTGGCGCGGCGAATCGCCGGATCGATCCAGGCGCTGATCGCTCCCGCGCTGGCACTGGGAAGCGGGGGGCCGGTGGACATAGGACAACTCGACCTGGCAGAGACGAACCAGGTCGGGCAGTCGCTGCTGCTGGCATCGGAGCTCTTGCAACAGCGCGCAGCGGAGCGGGAGCGGGCGGAGGCAGTGCGGCGACAGGCTGAAGAATTGGAACGCTCCAACGCCGAGTTTCGACGCCGGGAAGCCGATGCCCGGGCCCATGCCGCGGAAGTGTCAGCCATCCTGGAAGAGTTGCGCGCCAGCGAGGAGCGCCTGCGGCTCTTAGGCGACAACCTGCCCAACAGCATCGTCTATCAGTACACGCACGAACCGGACGGCACACCTCGCTTTCTCTATATCAGCGCGGGCGTGGAGCGGCTGAACGGCGTCAAGCCCAAGGACGTGCTGAAAGACGCAGGAGTGCTCCATCGCCAGTTCCTTCCCGGGGAGCTGCCCGCCTTGCTGGAGGCTGAGCGGGTTTCCGCTCGCGACCTTTCCACATTCGAGCGCGAAGCGCAGATGCGATTGCCCGATGGGCAGCTTCGCTGGATGCACCTGCTTTCCCGTCCTCGCCGTCTGCCTGATGGGCGGGTGATCTGGGACGGAGTGCAGACCGACATCACCGATCATAAACAAGCCGAACAAGCCCTGATCCGCAGCGAGAAGCTGGCTTCGGCGGGCCGCATGGCGGCCACGGTGGCGCACGAGATCAACAATCCGCTGGAAGCCATCGGCAACGCGGTTTACCTGGCCTGGATGGATAAGTCCATCTCCAAGGAGGCGAAGGCCAACCTGGACATAGCCGTCCATGAGCTGCAGCGAGTCGCCCACCTGGCGCAAAGGACATTAGGCTTTTACCGGGACCACGCGACTCCCGCGCTGATTGATCTTCGCGGCACGGTGGACGGCGTGGTCGATCTTTTCGTTCCCCGGCTGAAGACGCGGGGGATTGCCATCGAGAAGCGCTACGCCCAGGTAGAAGCGATCAAGGCGGTCGATGGCGAGCTGCGTCAGATCGTCTCCAACCTGGTCTCCAACAGTCTGGACGCGATGGAGAAAGATGGCAGGATTCTGTTGCGGATCAACCCCTTCTCCGCCGACGGGCGCCGTTCGGTGCGGCTCACCATTGCGGATACCGGGACGGGCATTGCGCCGGAGCGTTTGTCGAAGATCTTTGAACCGTTTTTCACCACCAAGGAAAGCGTGGGAACCGGCCTGGGGCTGTGGGTAACCAAGGAGCTGGTGCAGAAATACGGCGGCACCATCCGGGTTCGCAGCAAGGTCGGGAAGGGAACCGTATTCTCTATCGGCTTCCCGATTAAAGAGCAAAGCGGCGCCAACGCCGAACAGGTTTCCGCTGCCGGCGTCGCGGAGCAAAGTGATGGCTGATCAGATTGCCGGCGAGATCTTGATCGTTGATGATGAGTTCTCGAATGCGGATACGCTGACGGAAATCTTCCGCCAGATGCGGCAGTAAAGCGGCCTTGGCGGACACGAAGAAGAAATGAGGCCAGCCCTCAGCGCAGCTTGATGAACTCGGTTGCGGCGGCCAGTTTTTTCAGGGCGTTGCGGTCGCGAATGGTCAGCGTGTTTCCCCGGGCGCGCACGATTTGCCGTTTTTTCAGCTCCATCAACACGCGGGTGACGGTTTCACGCGAGGCGCCGATCATCTGCCCCATCTCCTCATGGGTCAACCCCAGCGTGATCTTCACCTCCCGGTCGTCTGCCGCGCCCACGCGCGCGCTCCATTCCAGCAGCAGCTTGGCCACTTTCTCGGCGGCCGATTGCGCCAGGTTGAAGGAGCGCAGCTCGCGGCAGGCAAACATATATTTTTCCGCCAACTGCTCGGTGACGGCGAAGGCGGCGGCGCCATGGGTATTGAGGAAGCGGAGAAAGTCGTCGCGTTTGATGAAGGCGATCTGGGAAGGCTCGATGGTTTCAGCGCTCACCAGGTAGGGCAGGCCGGAGACGGTGGCGCTGGCTCCCAGCATCTCCCCTGGCTCGGCAATCCTCATGATGATGGTCTTGCCCTGGGCGGAGGAGAACGACAGCTTGACCCGGCCGCGGCACAGCAGGAAGACGCCGCGCGCTTCGTGGCTTTCCGAAAACAGAACTGCGTTCTTCGGGAAAATGTTTACGTATCGAATGGTCTCGAAAGCCGCCAGCGCCTGCGGCGGCAGATCGCAGAACCTGTGATCCGCTTTCATCCTGCAGCCCAGGCAGCTCTCGGTTATTTCGAAGCCGTATCTTGACGTAGGCATACCCACCTCGCAGGTTGCCGGTTGCAGCGCTGGCACGCACTCCCACGCTATCGGTCTGCAGAAACTGGCCCACATCTTATAAATAACGAATCAAGCCGGGACTCAAGGTCACTGCTCACATCGCAAAGTGATGGAGTGGCTCCTGGACTGTGATGCGGGCGCGCCGGCAAAGGCAGATGGGGCGCCCCGCGAATCGCGGTTTTCGATTGGCTGGATGGAACAACCGGCACTCTCAGGGAGATTCCAGCCGGCTGGGTAAAAAAAAGGGGACCATTCTGGCGATGGTCCCCGCGTAAGAAATTGCTTCAGTGCCAGAACTATCAGCGGGCCTTGGCGGCGTAGGCGGCAGCCTCTTTCTCTCCCACCTGGTCCAGTTCGAGGTCCTTGGTCTCCGGCGAGAACAGCAGGCTGAGGAAGGTCATCACCGCGCCAGCGGTCAGAATGACGGCCGGCGACAGCCACAGGTCCTGGCCGCGGGCATGCCTCGCCCCAGCACCCGCTTCAAGTCCGCGGCGGGGAGGCCGGACAGCCTTCAGGCCAGCCCCGCCAGCGGAAGCATAATGCGGCTCCGCTCAGAGAGCGGCAGCCGCCGGTCTCCCGAGTCGCTCCCATTAAATCATGGTCTGCTGAGGACCACGCTTCAACTCCGTCCGGAACGTGTCCCAGTCGATCTCTTTCTCCCACGAGGCGAGCACCACAGCAGCGGTGCAGTTGCCGATGTGATTGGTGATGGCCCGGGCCTCGGACATGAACTTGTCGATGCCGAGGATCAGAGCCATGCCCACCACCGGGATCCCGGGGACCGTCGCCAGGGTCGCAGCCAGGATGATGAAGCCGGAGCCCGTGACCCCGGTCGCACCCTTGCTCGTGATCATGGTG
>JBEKQR010000033.1:0-17301 GCA_049519515.1 Candidatus Korobacteraceae bacterium | reverse complement strand
GCCAGCCCCGATCAGAACCTGCTGTCCCATTTTGCGGGAAAGCTGGTCAATCCCTTGTACTGCTCCGGGGACTGTCATCGTCACTTCCACTACGGAGATTCCTCCGGCGCAAATAGCCTCGGCAGCGGCGATGGCCTGCTCGGCGGAGCGGGCGCGTATTATCGGCACGATACCGATCTCCAGGATCCGGTTGCCCACTTCCGTTTTTGTCACGGTGGTTTCCTCCTGAGTCTAGCGCGCGATTCGTGCGCCGACCCCTCGCATAACCTGCGTCACTTCCTTGAGTGTCGCCATGGTGGTATCGCCAGGTGTAGTCATGGCCAGCGCGCCGTGCGCGGCGCCGCACTCCACGGCCCACTGCGGATTCTGCCCGGTTATCAATCCGTAGATCAGCCCGGAGGCAAACGAATCGCCGCCACCGACCCGGTCATAGATTTCCAGATCGTGCCGTATAGCCGCCTCATAGAAGCATCCATCGGCGTAACAGATGGCACCCCAGTCGTTCCGGGTCGCCGTCTTCGCCTTGCGAAGGGTGGTGGCTACGACCTGAAAAGGAAATTCCTTGACGACCTGCTGAATCATCTTCTTGAACGATTCCACGGGAAGTTGGGAAAGGTGTTCATCCACCCCCGGCACCTCAAAGCCGAGCGCCGCCGAAAAATCTTCCTCGTTCCCGAGCATCACATCGACCAGCGGAGCCAGTTCGCGATTGACCTTCTGCGCTTGCGCCTTTCCGCCGACTCCCTTCCACAACGACTCGCGATAGTTTAGGTCGTATGAAACGGTTACGCCGTGGCGTCGGGCAGCCTGCATCGCTTCCTTGGCAACGGCGGGAGTTGTCTCGGAAAGCGCGGCGAAGATGCCGCCGGTATGAAACCAGCGGGCTCCACTCTTACCCAAAATCTCGTCCCACGCAATGTCGCCGGCTTTCAGTTGGGAAGCTGCCGTGTGGCCCCTGTCAGAGCATCCCAGCGCAGCGCGCACTCCAAAGCCACGTTCGGTGAAGTTAAGACCGTTGCGGATCTGGCGTCCGACACCATCGAAGGGAACCCAGCGCACGAGTGACTGATCGACGCCTCCCTGGTAAATGAGATCTTGCAGCAGGCGCCCGATCGGATTGTCCGCAAAAGCCGTCACAATCGCGGTATCGAGTTCGAAACAGCGCTTCAGGCCCCGCGCCACGTTGTATTCGCCGCCGCCTTCGCACACCTGGAAAGCGCGGGCAGTCCAAATACGCTTGTCGCACGGGTCCAGGCGCAACATCACCTCGCCAAGCGCAATCAGATCCCAGCGGCATTCCTGCTTCGAGCGTATCTTCAAAGCCATTTCTGCCCCCATCAGCACAGCACGGGGCCGGAATGAACTGATCTGTGCCTTGTCACCTGCGATTGCCCAACTTCCCGGCGGTTAGCCCCGAACACACTTCGCCTCGCCTTTCCGTTTTCAACGGGCCCGAGCGGCGGCATCCCGAAGAAACGACGTTCGTGGTCTCACTATGTGAGACGACCGTACTGAAATAATAAGCAGCTTGTCAAGAACGTTCCATCACGCAGTGGCCAAAAACAGGGCTGCCGATTCCCATTACGAGCCATCCGCGCCAATATACGCGTTTCCAGCGGCAAATTGGGGCTTGACAACTCTGGTTGCGTCACTCAGACTATCGCCGTATTCCTGAGACATAATCTCATATACCGGTACACAACCGGAGGCAACAATCATGCCTGCACAACTTCAACTGGAGAAGATGGTCTTTCGCAAGACCAATAGCAAGAGCGGACGCAATATAACCGTCACTCCCGGCAACAGCACGAACAAGCATCTGGCTTATGGCCGCATCATTCTGGATGCGTCTGTTTCGTCAGTGCAGTTTGCCAATGGCGGCAGCGAAACCGGACTGATTTGTATGTCCGGCAGTGCGACCGTAAAGGTGGATGAAAAGCCTTTCCGGATGGGACAGTACGACGCGATTTACATCCCCCGGGACAGCCAAGTGGAGGTATCGACCGATGACCGGGTTGACTTGGTTGAGCTCTCAGCGGATGTCGAGCACCGTTATCCGTTGCAGTTTGTTTCCTACCAGGAGATCTCCAAGGATCCATCTCTGAAATTCGACGCGGGTACTCCCGGGCAGTCGCGTCACCTCCACATTCTGCTCGGAAAGAATGTCGAGGCGGGGCGGCTGGTCGCCGGGTTCACTTATTCGGAGCCGGGCAACTGGACGAGTTGGCCACCGCATGAACACACCGCCATCCTCGAAGAAATGTATATCTACTTCTTCATGCCGGGGTCTGCATTCGGACTGCAATTGGTTTACGACAATACGGAGTATCCAGAGATGGTGATTCCGGTAAGAGAGGGCGATGCGGTGTTAATGCCCAGCGGCTATCACCCGAATGTCTCCATTCCTGGTCACAGAATCGGTTTTGTGTGGGCCATGGCGGCCCATCGCGAGAAGGTTGACCGCCAGTTCGGATTGGTGAATGTGCAGCCAGAGTTCAGTCAAAGCGGTTCCGGACTGGAAGCCAGCCGAAAGTAATGCAGGGGAACGACTAATGATTCTGGATTCGCTAAAGCTGACTGGTAAGAACGCGCTCGTCACCGGCTCGCAGCAGGGATTGGGAGCCGGTATTGCCAAAGGCTTGGCCGAGGCGGGCGCCAACGTAATGGTGCACGGGATTGAGGCAGAGAAGGCCGAGGCGGTCCGGGATGACATCTGCAAAGTAGCAGGTGTGCAGGCGCTCTCGGTGATAGGCGATGTTTGCGACCAGGGGTTCTGTGAGCACATGATCGCCCGTACGGTCGAAGCCTTCGGTTCCATCGACATACTGGTCAACAACGCCGGAATCATACGGCGAGCCCCCGCTGTGGAGCACTCGCTGGCCGACTGGCACGATGTAATCGAAACCAACCTGAGCAGCATCTTTCGGTTGTGTCAATCGGCTGGACGCCGGATGCTGCCCCAGGGACACGGCAAGATCATTAACATCGCCTCCCTGCTTTCATTCCAAGGCGGCGTATTCGTTCCCGGATATGCGGCGGCAAAGGGCGGCGTCGCGCAGCTGACCAAGGCTTTGGCTAACGAGTGGGCACCCAAAGGAGTGAATGTAAACGCCATCGCGCCCGGTTACATGGCGACCGATAACACCGCCGCGCTTCGCGCCGACCCGCAGCGTAGCCGGCAAATTCTTGAGCGTATTCCCGCCGGACGCTGGGGGACGCCGCGGGATCTGGCGGGTGTGGCGGTTTTCCTGGCATCGTCCGCCAGCGACTACGTTAACGGCCACGTACTCGTGGTTGACGGCGGGTGGATGGGGCGCTGAGACGGCGGGCCCGAATTCGCAGTCCAAGAAGTTACCGAAGTAAACAGGCCAATATTGCCAAAGGTAAATGTGCAGTCGTTTTGTCATATCCCTATTGAAAGAGCTTAGGAGATTGTATGGTACAGACTGAGTCAACTTTCCTCTGGCACGCGGCGCTTGTGGTGATAGGCGCTGTCCTAGTTACAACCATTTTTGTCTCACCGCTCCAGGCCGTCGAGCCTACCGGTGAGGCCGCTAAGGTGGCCGGCGCTGCGGAAGCGCTGCGGGTTGCCATGGTTGCTGGCAATGAAAAGGAGATGAACGCCCTCACGGACGATCATCTCACTTACGGGCACTCCCGGGGAGCGCTGCAAGACAAGGGTGCCTTCATCAAGGCGCTTGTAGGTCCGAAGGCCCCCGGTAAATTCAACTGGATCAAAATCTCCAATCAGACGGTCGAGGTTGCTGGCAACGTTGCGTGGGTCCGCCACACATTTGACGGAGAAAACCAACTTCCCGACGGCAAGGTCACGACGGCTCACATCCACGTTCTCCAGGTGTGGAAGAAAGATAAAGGAAAGTGGAAGTTGTTTGCTCGCCAAGCCTGCATCCCGGCGTAGGCATAGCGTGTAGTGGCGCCCGGCGGCGGACGTGTGCGAAACAGCAAGGAGACAAAAAGCGCTTCACGGCCGGCAGCCAATGAAGGACCGGCCGCGAAGCCGCGAACCAAGTTGTCAATACCATCGTAGTTGTCCATTTTACGAGGAGCCAGCCATGCCGAAAACGAAGCCGAAGTACTACCACCACATCGCGGACGTTCCCTTGGTCCCGCTTACGGACAAGGTAGGAACACACTTCATCCTGGGCCAGAACATCCTGTGCAGCTTCATCGAGCAGCCGCCTGGGGCCACCTTTCCCATGCACAGCCACCCGGCGGAGCAGATTCTGGTGATTCTGGAAGGCTCCGACGAGCACGTGTGTGGTGGCGAGAAGCTCACCATGAAGGCCGGTGACGTTTGCGTCCATCCGCCGAACGTTCCTCATGCCGGTCATACACCGAACGGGTTCAAGGGTATCGATATCTTTTCTCCACCCCGCGAGGACTACGTGGAGTTGATGCGGAAACACGGTCTGGTGAAGAAGTGAAGAAGGCGGGACTGCGAATGGCGTGAATGAAATCTTGAGTCCGCGGCCGCCGAACTGTCGCGGCGGCCGATTTGGCGTGCGGGCAACGGGGGTACGGGTGGGGTAACGGAGATGGTCGTCGAAAAGGACGCAACCGCAGCGAAAGAAGCGCCTGCTCCTTTGGTGTCCACGACTGCGCCAGCGCAAGCCGGCCGCGCTCTCCGGGTGATCGATGCCTGCGCAGACGGCATCCTGGTTGTGGCCCTGCTGGGCGAACTGGCCATCGTCTTTGCCAATGTCCTGGCACGCATCTTCTTTACAACATCTTTCCTGTGGGCTGACGAGGTGGCGCGGTTTGTTTTGTCGATTATTGCCTTTATCGGCGGAGCAGTCGCCTATCGTCGTCGTGAGCACGCTTCAGTACGTATTCTTATCAATCGATTCCCCGAGGGACTACGGCGAGTGTGCCTCGCCCTCGCCGATGTCTTAGCACTATTCATCTGTCTGATTGCAGGAATCTCTTCCTTCGACTTCATCGAGTCGAGCTGGAACGAACTCACCCCGATCTTCCAGATCCCGGCCGCAACTATTGCCATCCCACTCACGGTTGGGTTGGCACTCCTCGCACTCTATGCCGTAAACCATCTGCGCCGCGACCACGGATGGCGAGCCTGGATCGTGTTAGGCGCTTTCATCGTGATAATGGCGGGGCTGATGGCTACCCGGAACACCTGGCTCGGATGGTTCACCGGCGACAACGCCATCATGGCGACGGTGGCCTTCTTCATTTTTACAATCCTGGCCGGGGTGCCGGTGGGATTTGTGCTACTGCTGTCCACGGCGGGATATCTGTGGGTTACCAATGCACCCTCGTTGGTGTCGCTCCCGCAAAGCATGGTGAACGGAACCGGGAACTACATCCTCTTGGCGGTGCCGTTCTTCATTTTCGCCGGGCTCATCATGGAGCGGGGAGGCATCAGTGTTCGGCTGGTTCAGTTCATTACGACACTAGTTGGCCACTTCCGAGGCGGGCTGCTGCAGGTATCGGTGGTCAGCATGTACATTGTCTCCGGCCTCTCCGGTTCCAAGCCTGCCGATGTGGCCGCCGTAGGCACGGTCATGCGCGACCAACTGCGGGAGCGCCATGGCGCAGGCGAGGGAGCGGCCGTGCTGGCTGCGTCGGCAATTATGGGCGAGACCGTGCCGCCCAGCATAGCCATGCTCATTGTGGGCTCGATTACACAGGTGTCCATTGCCAGCATGTTCATTGGCGGGATCATCCCGGCGGCGGTCATGGCTATATGCCTGATGGTGCTGATTTATGTTCGGGCTCGCCGTGTGGGAACGCTGCGCACTCCGCGTGTTCCGGCGAAGTCGATGCTGCGGGCAGGACTCACCGCGGTACCGGCGCTACTTATGCCGCTGATTCTGCTGGTGGGTATTTTGGGTGGAATCGCAACTCCGACGGAGGTGGCAACCTTCGCTGTTATCTATGGCCTGGGGTTGGCCATCGTGGGTTATCGCGCCATAGGGTGGCGAAACTTCGTTTGCACCGTAATCGACACGGCTTCGCTTACAGGCCTGCTGCTCTTTATATTTGCCGCATCAGCGGGCTTTTCGTGGACACTCACCGTGGCATATGTGCCGCAACGCCTGGTGAGTCTGCTTCACGCGCTGGAGAATAGCACCAGCATATTTATGGTGGGCTCCATCTTGCTCCTGGTGGTGGCCGGCGTGCTACTGGAAGGATTGCCATCACTTAACGTCCTCGCGCCTCTGTTGCTTCCCATCGCCGGGAAGATGGGCGTGAGCGAACTCCACTATGCCTTGGTATTGATCATCTCCATGGGAATTGGCGGATTTATGCCGCTAGCGGGCGTGGGCTTCTACGTCTGCTGTGCCGTTATGAAGACCGGAATCGAAGAAGCTTCGCATGCCATGGTGCCCTATTTGATTGTCATTCTCATCGGCGTCCTCATCGTGGCATTCGTGCCCTGGTTCACGCTGTTTCTCCCGCAGTATTTCGGCTTCGGAAGATAAGTGCCGGCGCAGTGAAGTTCAGTTTCCAAGGGTCCCGCAGTAAAACAGCGACGCTGAGGAACCAGCAACCCTGGGCCAGCGACGCGACCTGGATGTGCGGCAGTCTGATCATCGCAAAGGAGACGCGCATGAATCGCAGGAAGTTCATCAAGAACAGTATCGGGGTAGCCGGGTTGGCCCTGGCGGCGCCTTACGTAACGCGCGTAGCCGCGGCCCCGCTGACGCTCCGCTTCGCCCACTTTGGCGCGGAAGACCATCCCTCAAATACTGCGGCCAAGCAGTTCGCTGGCCGGGTCGAGGCCCGCACGGGCGGCGCCATTAAGATTCAGATCTTCCCCAACAACCAGTTGGGTGGTCCCCCCGAGCAAGCCCAGCAAATCAAACTCGGCACCATAGACATGGGGCTGCCGACGCAAGGACAGTTGCAGAACTTCGAGAAGGCCTTTGGGGCGGTTATGCTCCCCTTTATCTTCGACAATTCCGCCCATGTCTTCCGCGTTCTCGATGGTCCGGCCATGCAGTGGCTGGCGCCACTCGCCGAGAAGCAGGGCTTCATTATCTTGTCTAACTGGGAGTATGGATTCCGAAACCTAACCAACAGCGTGCGGCCAATCAACACGCCGGATGACGTAAAAGGCCTGAAAGTCCGTACGCCACCCGAGCTTCAAATCCAAGCGGCGATGGAAGCTATGGGCGGCATCGTGCAGGCCATCGCTTTCCCGGAGCTTTACCTTGCTCTCGCGCAGAAGGTAGTGCACGCCCAGGAGAACCCCATCGCCGTCATTTACTACAACAAGTACTACGAGGTGCAGAAACACCTCGCCATCACGCAGCACGTGTACAACAACATGGTCCACACGGTCAGCGCCCTCAGGTGGAGGAAACTGCCGCCCGAGCAGCAGAAAATCCTCCGCGAGGAAAGCATGGCTGCGGGCAATCTCATGCGCAAGCTGATCGCCGACGAGGAAGTGGATCAACTCAAGAAGATGCAGGCGGCCGGCATGGCAGTGACCCGCCCCGATCTTGCGCCGTTCCGCGCCAGAATGGAACCGGCGTACAAACGTGTTGCCGCCCTAGCTGGCGAAGAGAACGTGAAGAAGTTTAGGGAATTCGTGGAGCAGGGACGGAAGAGCTGATAGTCATATTGAAATGGAAGCCGCTTGGCCTTCAAGGTGACTGTGGCCGATGGGCCCCAGAGGCGTGCGAGTTCTTTTGCTCTGCGTCTTGAGTTCCCCTATACGCCGGTGTGGTCATTTCTTGTGTCTGTGCCCGGGCCTGGGTTGCGATAGTAATGCGGAAATGATGGCGCTCCAGCAAAATTAGCGCCGAGAAATCGGCTGGTGAACTTGAGTCTGTGAGCCTCGTTTGGGCCAACGGCATTTGTGCGCCGCCGGACGCCTGTCAGAGGCAATGCCGATGGATACACTGCCGGCAGAACTGCGACCGGAACTTAAACGTGTAGTCCGTTTGACGCTTGCGTGGGTGGGAGTATGAAAATAACAGCCTCTGACAATCTGACGATGACAAAAAACGATCGCCATGAGTTATGCTCCGGTCGGCAGGTCAGTATCTCTTTAGTACTTGCTCAAATGGCGTTTAAGGCAGTTTGGCTGGGTCAAAGCTGGTGGCATTAACCTCTGAAATAAAGGTTGGAACATGTGCGGAGGATATCTAAATGCTCAGGTTCTACATGCCGATTGTCTTGAGTGTACTAGGCACTAGTTTGTACCACATTGCACAAAAGTCTATCCCCTCCAGGGTGGATCCTATGTTGTCACTCGCGGTGAACTATGGCACCGCCTTGGCATTTTCCGCTTTAGTTCTCATACTGCGTCCGACAGGGGCTTCTTTGCTCTCCTCGATCAAGAATGTGACCTGGGCCAGTTATGGAGTTGGTTTTGCGATCGTTGCAATTGAGCTCGGAGTGTTGCTTGCATATCGCGTTGGCTGGAAGATCAGTGTCGCCTCCGCGGTGTCGAATGTTCTTACAGCGCTCGTACTAGTCGGGGTAGGAACAATATTGTTCCGTGAGCATCTGACCGGAAGGACGATTCTCGGCATTACCTTGTGTGTCTGCGGTCTATCGCTTTTGGCTTACGAATATTAATGGCCCGCGAAGCGCAGGTTCCGGCTTGAATTACGGTTCAGATTGATCATGGGCAATCCATGTTCACCCTCCCGACGAAAGAAACGCACCAGTATGCACTTAGTTTGGGTGCGGCAAGTCTCCTAAAGCGAATCCCTTAACGGATTGCCTGGCCGGGGTACTATCAGGTACAGCAAAGCCGCGCCTCTGCTCAGTTTTGTCTATATGTGTCTGATAATCATACACTTATTGCAATACCGACGCCTCGCCAATCACTGGCGATCTGTACGTACTTCCCGATCTGGAATCGATTTAATTTTATATTTCATGAAATTTATTGACATGCCGTCGGTTCCGGTATTTGCTGGTTGCCGACGCGGAGTGGCGGTTCGCGCGAACTCCTATTCTTTGGGGGCCTGCCACGAAGAAATTAACGAACACCAGCTTGCGTGAGGCGGCATACGCAAGGATCAAAACAATGATCGCGGAGCACCGGTTTTTATCCGGAAGTCGACTGAATGTAGAGGAACTGGCGAGAAAGCTGGGCGCAAGCCGTACACCCATATGGGAGGCGGTGCGCAAGCTGGAGCAGGAAGGGCTGCTACGCAGTATTCCCAACCGCGGCGTCTTTCTGATGGAGCTCACGCCAAAAGCTGCTATCGAGCTCTATACAGTCCGGGTGGTGCTTGAGGGTATGGCGGCTAAGCTTGCCATCTCCCGGATTACAGAGCAAACCTTGGCCAAGATGGAGCAGTCGCTGGAACGGCAAGCGGCGATTGTCAATAAAGCTGATCTTCTAGCGTACTCCCGAGAGGATTTCTATTTCCATAAGCTGATATACACCGCCTCCGGAAATGCTTTCCTCCAAGAGATACTCGAAGGAATCGAACACAAAGCGCGGCCGATCGGCATGCAGATCACCCCGATTTTGTCCGAGCTGCTGAACGACCATCGCAACCTTGTATCCGCCTTGAGAGCACGGGACGCGACACGGGCGGAAATGACATTCCGGGAACACCACGAAAGAATGCTCGCGCTTTTCACTTCAACCAGGATGAAAGAGTCTTCCGAGCAGGGCATATTGGCTGGTGTCGAGCCAAAGGAGAAAACACTTGCTGCTTCCGGCAGCTGAGAGCTACATCACAACAACGGCAGGGCGATTCACCTCTTCCGGCCGGATGAGCGTATCCATGGAGTGCAACCGGAATATGCGCGCTGCATGCATGGTTATCTAAATTGAATTAAAGGAGGCTAGAGGGTATTTATGCTTCTTAACCAAATGACGTGGACGGATGTGAAGGAAATTGTCAAGAAAGACCCCGTGGCTATTGTGCCATTGGGGTCCACCGAACAGCATGGGCCTCATCTGCCGCTGTGGACCGATATTTGCCTTGCTGACAAAATCGCGATCGCTGTTGGAGAAAAGACGGGTTCGGTCGTCACACCGCCGTTGAACTTCGGCTACTCGAATCTGTGGTATGACTATCCAGGCACCATTAGCTTCTCTTCCAAGACCTTCTACGCCGCGCTATATGATATCTGTGTGAGCTTGATTCGGGCGGGTTTCAAGAAGATCTTTTTGCTAAACGGACACAACCCAAATCTCGTAATCATGCAGACTTTAGCCTACGACCTTGTCGAGGAGTTCGGCGAGAAAGGCGTTGCGATTGTTGCCGGTACATATATCTTCATGGCCAAAGAAGAGTGCGACAAGATCGGCGACAACTTCAGGGACGGAACCCACGCCAATGAGATGGAAACGGCAATGATGCTGGCGGCCCATCCAGACCTTGTGAGGATGGACCGAATCAAGACTATGGTGGAACCGTACGAACGGCGGCGAGTTATTGCCTTCGATCAGGGTGCCTGTATTGTGAACAAGTGGCCCCGCAATGAAGTCTTTAGCGGTGTCTATGGCAACCCCGCGGCAGCCACCCGGGAAAAAGGCCAAGCCTACTTCGATGTACTGGTCGAAAGAATCGCACAGTTCACGATTGAATTCAGGGATGGCAAGCACAACCCAACCGCCGCCAACGGGGCTGCACAAGTAGCACACGTATAGGATTAGCTGGCGTAAAGCCGAACTGGATTTTGGGGACGTCAACGGAGTAGCAAAGCCGGATAAACCGCCACTCTGAGCGGTCCGGCACCATTTTAATTCCTGAGGTGAAGCGAGATGAAACTGGCGACAAGGCAGATTTACAAGAAAGTTGCTGTCCGGGACGGCTTAGACGCCATTTTGCTCCCGAGACCTGTTGTGGTGGCGACCTGCGTCGATGCCAAGGGCAAGCCGAATGCCATAACACTTGCATGGTGTAGCCCTGTCTCCCATCGGCCCCTAGTGGTAGCTATCGCCATATCGCCGAAGCGCTATTCGCACAACCTTGTCGCGAATGCCGGCGAATTCGTACTGAACTTCCCCAGTATTGATCTAGCCGAAGAAGTGAACTGGATGGGCAGAAAGTCCGGCTCGAAGTATGACAAGTTTGCTGTTACCGGTGTGACTCTCGAACCTGCAAAAGAGGTGAATGCTCCGGTGATCCGCGAGTGCTATGCCCACTTAGAGTGCAAGGTTATCAATCAAGTGGCAGCCGGTGACCATACTACTTTCTTCGGCCAAGTAGTTCATGCCGAGGTTGCTGAAGGTTCGCTGCAGAAGGTAAAGCAAGGCGGTCCGCCAGCGTACTATTTTGATCCGAAGATGATCAAGACCCTCCAGCACCTTGGAGGAGATATGTACCTGACTAACACGGAAGAATATGTCGAATTCAAGGTTGAAGGGGTCATAGACGTCTAACGTAATGCGCGAGGGGAGACTTTTATGCCAAGCCTGGAGAGTGCTTCTCAGACCGGACGATATCGCATTGTGATTCTGCTGATCGTCTGGATTCTGTACGTAATCAACTACTTCGATAAGATGGCAGTTTTGTACCTGCTGCCGGCAATCCGAACAGAGCTGAAACTATCGCATGAAGTAGTCGGCTTTGCGGCCTCTCTGTTCTTTCTTGCCTATACGGTAGCGCAGCTTCCAGCCGGCATGCTCGCCGATAAATTTGGACCGAAGAAGGTAATGTATTTTGCCATTACCGTTTTCACATTTTTCACCTTTTTTACCGGCATGGTGAAGTCGCTGACCGCCTTTGTTCTTGTCCGGCTGGGACTCGGTTTCGGCGAAGGTTTTCATTTCGTGCCGAGTATCCGGGCCATATCTGACTGGTTCCCGCCTAAAGAGAAGGGTAGGGCCACTTCATTCTTCACTACATCCTGGACGGTGGCACCCGCGATCGGCGCCATCATGATTACAGCCATCGCTGCCACTTGGGGATGGCGGTCTGTTTTTTACGTCCTATGTGTGCCCGGGATTATCGGGATCATCGCTCTCTGGTACTACATGAAGGATACGCCGGAGCAGGCGCTACAGGCGGGACGACTTTCACAAGCAGAATTCGATTACATCAAGACGTCGATGGCCGCCGCTGCGCCAGGCGCGAAATCTAAAGCGACGACTGGTTATAAGGAAATCAGCAAAGATCCCCAGCTCTGGATCATTTCAATGATCGTGTTTTTCAAGACGTTCGTTTACTGGGGAGCCGCGACCTGGTTGTCCTCCTTCCTCGTCGAACAACACGGCTTTCGGCTGGCTCAAATGGGACTGCTGGCATCATTACCGTTCTTTGTGGGGTTTGTAGGCCAAATGTCGAGCGGATGGATGATGGACAAGGTAACAAAGTCGAAAGCCAGGCCGCTCATCGCCGCCTCATTCGCGGCATTGGCTGTTGTGTTGGGTACGATCACACTGATTCCAAAGGGCAGCACGGGGTTGCTGATCTTGGCGCTTATTTTCCAGGGGTTCTTTATTGTGTTCTGGGATGGTCCCATCTACGCTTTCGTACAGATGCGTTATCCCAAGCACCTGGTGGGGACCGTGACAGGTGTTACACAGGCGGTCGGACAGTTCGGGTCGTTTGTCGCCCCTACAGTAGCTGGATTTCTGGTTGTTGCCGGTGTGGCTGGTTCGGCGAACTTCACGAAAGTGTTTTTGCTGTTCATGGCGATCTCGATCGGCGGCGCAGTGTTGGCCATGTTCATGGATGAAAGACGGCTGGAGGAATCCGACACAAGCACCATGGCTATCCGGGCCGGAATTTGACTCAGTTAACGGGCGAGTTGCCCGTTTATCAGTGCCATGCACGCCAAAGCGACGTTTGTATTTGTAAGGGGATATTGCGATGGAAACTATAAACCTTGCTGAACTGCCCCAGGAATGGGGATGGTCAAAAGTATTTACCAAGAAGGAGAGCCAGGCCCTGGAAGCGGGGATCTATTGCTGCCAACCGGGCAAGTCTCTTCCAATGCATGTCCACAATGAGGGCGACGAGTACTGTTATCTGTTCAAAGGCGCGGGGATTTTTGTCATTGGCGGAAAAGAGATCAGCGTCGCTGAAGGGCAAATGGTGAAGATACCGAAAGGCGTTGAGCATCTTTCCCGCCCTGTCGGGAATGCGCCGTTTCAAAGCTTCTATCTGATCTGTCCATGATGTAGGCAACGTGTAGGGAGGCGGCAGCGTGACTGGATATTGCGGGAAAGTGCTGCGGGTTGACCTAAGCACGAGAAAGATCGTCACTGAGGACCTGCCGGAAGAGTGGTACACGAGGTATATAGGTGGCAAAGGACTCGGCTATCGTTACCTGCTGCAGGATCTGCCTGCCGGTGTCGATGCTCTAGGGCCGGAGAATGAACTCATTATCATGACCGGCCCTTTTGCCGGAACCATCGTCCCAACCTCCTCCCGTCTGGCCGTGGTTACGAAATCGCCCCTGACAGGTGGGATTCTGATGAGTTTGGTGGGCGGTTCGGTAGCCGCCGAGCTCAAGTATGCCGGCTATGACGGGGTCATCATCAGCGGCAGGGCTGCAGGCCCGGTGTACCTATATATAACTAGTGAGCGCGTCACCATCGAAAACGCCACCGCGCTCTGGGGAAAAGGTACCCTGGAGACAGAAGACAATATTCAGTCGAAAGGTTGGACCCACCAGGCAAAAACAATGATCATCGGCCCTGCCGGTGAGAATCTGGTACCCTTTGCCTGCATCGGCGTCGACGCTTATCACCAAGCTGGACGCGGCGGAGCTGGAGCCGTGATGGGCAGCAAAAACTTGAAGGCTATTGCCATCAAGGGACAGCTAAGTGTGCGCGTCGATAACATGCCGGAATTCCTTACTTATATCGAGAACATCCGCAATCACGACGTTTTGACCGATGCTCACCTGGGTTTTGAAACGGACGGCACGCCCATGGTGGTGGACATGTCGCAGTACCGTGGAATTTTGCCTACGCGGAATTTTACTGACGGTCGGTATGACAAAGCAGGCCAGATCAACAGCGATGCGGTTAAGAGCCGTCTCAAAAAAAAGAGGGCCTGCATGTCCTGCCCATTGGGATGTGGTCGTTTTACTCAGGCTGCAGACGGCACCGTAGTCGAGGGGCCTGAGTACGAGACGATTGCGCTCGCTGGCTCCAATTGTGACCTCGGCAGTATTGATGGACTAATTCGATTCAATAAGCTGTGTGACGACCTAGGAATCGATACCATGTCAACCGGGGCCATTCTGGCGTTTGCCATGGAGGCTACCGAAAAAGGAATTCACGACTTTGGAATCAGATTCGGAGAAGAAATAAGGATGTTGCAGTACGTGGCTGACATCGCGTTCAGGAGGGGCGTGGGCGCCGACCTGGCTTTGGGAGTGAAGCAGCTGGCGGCCAAGTTCGGCGCTGAATCAATTGCCCTCGAGGTAAAGGGGATGGAGTATCCAGGCTACGAACCGAGAGGAAGTTTTGGCCAGGCCTTGGCGTACGCCACCTCTGACCGTGGAGCTTGCCATCAACGAGCATTTCCGGCCGAATTCGACGCCTTCGGCCAACTGGAGCCCTTTACGTTCGAGGGTAAGGCTGCGCTGGTCAAACAGCTTCAGGACCTAAACTCCGCAAAGGATTCGCTCCTCATCTGCGACATGTGGCGACCCTCGCTTAAGACTATCGTCGAACTGTATACGCGTGTAACCGGCGTTCCCATGAGCGAGGAAGAGTTCATGAGATGCGGTGAAAGAATCTGGAATCTTGCCAGATTGTTCAATGAGCGGGAAGGGTTCGGTAGAAAAGACGATTATCTTCCCCCGAGAACCCTGACTGAACCGTTGCTCACCGGGCGGGGGGCGGGCAGGTTTGTTCCGCCGGAAGGTTTCGAGGCTAGCCTGCGGGAGTTCTATGCTTTGCGGCAGTGGGATGAGGATGGTAGGCCGCGGCTGGATCATTTGGAAGAGCTTGGGATGGACTCTGGGGTGTTGGTCCAGTTAAGAGGCGTTGCCCAATGAAGATCAAGATCAACGAGGATATTTGCACTGGATGCAGGAGTTGCGAACTGGCATGTTCCGCGGCCCACTCCGGCGATTTCAGCCCTGAGCGCTCGCGTATCAGGATCACGAACAAAGCCATCGTCGGAGAAAGCAGCATTTCCACCTGTAGTAGGTGTGATGATCCCAAGTGCGTGGCGGCATGTACTTACGAGGCTTGCATAATGAATGCAGCCACCAAAGTGATTCGTATTGACTATGAGTTATGCAACGGCTGTTATGCGTGTGTCGATGCCTGCGAATTTCATGCCGCTTTTGTCGATCCGATCGAACATGTGCCTCTGATTTGTGACTTCTGCGGAGGAGATCCGATGTGCGTCAAATTCTGCTACAAGCAGGCTATTCAGCCGGATAACAGCTCCCTTCCAGGTACGGAGAATGCGGCTGATTTGGGGTAACTACGCCGCGCTATGCAAACGAGCCTTTTTGAGATCTTCAGAATCGGAATCGGCCCTTCTAGCTCACATACTGTTGGCCCCATGCGGGCCGCTCGCAGCTTTGTAACCTCGTTGTGGCAAGAGTCTCAAATTACCCGCGTCGCCAGGGTTCAGGTTGAGCTGTTCGGATCACTAGCTCTGACCGGGCATGGCCACGGTAGTCATCGCGCCATCCAATTGGGCCTTATGGGAGAGACTCCTGAGCATATCGATCCACTTTCAGTAGACAACAAGTTGCGCGAGGTTCAGGCCAGCGGGTCCATCCAACTTTTAGGCCAATGGGGAATTCCATTCCAAGAAAGCCGCGATTTACTATTCCGGTCGCAGTTGGCACTGCCAGGCCATCCCAACTCCATGCGGTTTACCGCTCTCGACAGAGCCAACCGGGGTCTGAAGAACGCGGTTTATTACTCCATCGGAGGTGGATTCATCACCTGTGAGGGAGAAGAGATCTCCACCGCGACCAGGAAAGACCCTCCTTATCCTTTCTCCAGCGCGAGAGAACTTCTGCGCTTGGGTGAAGTGTTCGGGTTGCCGATCTGGAAGATTGTTCTGGAGAACGAGAGGACGTGGCATAGCGAGACGGCCATCGGCGAATATATAGATCGTATCTGGCGTGTGATGCGAGAGTGCACTTCCCGCGGCCTTGAGACAGAGGGAATTTTGCCGGGCGGCCTGAACGTTCGCCGCCGCGCTCCCTGGCTGCGGAAAAAGTTGGAAAAGGAAGACAATGCCGATCCGCTGGCTATCATTGATTGGGTCAATGCTTTCGCCATGGCCGTGAATGAAGAAAACGCTGCCGGGGGCCGCGTGGTGACTGCTCCTACAAACGGCTCTGCTGGAGTCATCCCCGCGGTCGCGCATTACCTCTTGCGGTTTGTTCCCGGTGCCGGCGAGACCGAACTGTTCCGCTTTTTTCTCACGGCGTCTGCCATTGGAGGGCTCTACAAGGAGAACGCCTCAATTTCCGGGGCTGAGGTCGGCTGTCAAGGCGAAGTTGGCGTGGCATGCTCGATGGCTGCCGGCGCTTTAGTTGCAGCGCTAGGTGGAACAAACTCCCAAGCCGAGTATGCTGCCGAGATTGGCATGGAACACAATCTGGGAATGACCTGCGATCCGGTAGCAGGCCTGGTTCAGATACCTTGTATCGAGCGAAATGCGATGGGGGCTGTAAAGGCCCTTAATGCATGTCGGATCGCTATACGGGAGAGTGGCGAGCATAAAGTATCTCTAGATCAAGTCATTGCGACAATGTACCAGACTGGACTAGACATGCAGGCTCACTACAAGGAAACTTCTCTTGCCGGGCTTGCGGTTAATGTCGCGAATTGCTAGAGCCGGGCGGGCCTCTTTTGGCGATTGCCGAATTGCCACCCAACCGTTCAGCATCGAATACAACCAGCGCCGCTGGCTTGGACCCAACAAGATTGGCTCGCGCCTGAGGTTTGGATTACACCCGCTTAACATTGGCGCGCAAACTCGGCACTTTGACGAAAAGTCGGCTTTGCGACAACGCTGGGCATAGGTTGACTCCCGCGAAGTCGGCTTCTAGGATATCTGCCCGGTTAGGCGAACCACACCATTTTTGCTCCGACGATTACAACGTTTTTTGCTGAATCGAATCCCGATCTGAGTTCCAAGTTCCCGTCTCCGGATTATGCATTTGCTTTTGCAGATCGGGAACCTGGAACGCGGGCTGCGCGCTCAACCGAGATACTTTTCGTACCATGCGAAGATATTTTTCCATCCGTCCTGCGCAGCTAAGGGGCGGTAGTCGGCACGGTCTGTTGCAAAGATGGAGTGCCCGGCATTGTCATACGAATGGAATTCGTGCGTCTTGCCAAGTTTCGTGAGTTCGGCTTCCATTTTGGCCACATGTTCCTGTGAGGGACGCTTGTCTTCC
>JBEKQR010000032.1:0-17444 GCA_049519515.1 Candidatus Korobacteraceae bacterium | reverse complement strand
CCTCGTTGATATTGGAAAAATCCAGCTTTGGATCGACGCCCTGGGCATAAAGGTTTAGCGCCAGGGTTACGATATCGACATTTCCGGTGCGCTCTCCATTGCCGAACAGGGTGCCCTCGACCCGGTCGGCTCCGGCCATCATCGCCAACTCGGCTGCCGCCACGCCGGTGCCGCGGTCATTGTGCGGATGCAAGCTCAGCACGATCGAGTCGCGGTTCTTGATGTTGCGGCTCACCCATTCGATCTGGTCGGCATAGATGTTGGGGGTCGCCAGTTCCACCGTGGAGGGCAGGTTCATGATCGCCTTCCATTCCGGGGTAGGCTGCCAGACGTCCATCACTGCCTCGCAGACCTCGACCGCGTAGTCCACCTCGGTTCCGGTGAAGCTCTCCGGCGAGTACTCGAACATCCACTCCGTTCCGGGATATTGCGCCGCATAGTCGCGCAGCATGCGGGCGCCATTCACCGCGATCTCCTTGATGGCCGGCTTGTCCATGTGGAAAACCACGTCGCGCTGGAGGATGGAGGTGGAGTTATAGACGTGCACGATGGCCCGATGCACTCCCTGGACGGCCTCGAAGGTCTGCCGCATCAGGTGTTCGCGGGCCTGCACCAGGACCTGCACCGTCACATCGGGCGGGATCAGCTTCTTGTCCACCAGCTCGCGGCAAAAATCGAAATCGGGCTGCGAAGCCGCGGGGAAGCCGATCTCGATTTCCTTGAAGCCCAGCCGCACCAGCATCTGGAACATGCGCAGCTTGCGGGCCGGGTCCATGGGCTCGATCAGCGCCTGGTTGCCGTCGCGCAAATCCACCGCGCACCAGATCGGCGGCCGGTCGAGCACCTTCGACGGCCATTGGCGGTTTTCCAACTGAATAGCAGGAACGCTCTGATACTTGCTCGCAGGATTCATTAGCATGAGTTTTTTCCGCGAAAGGATCGCCTGGCTCTTATAATAATCCAATTATCCATAAGTTATTGTGATAGTGGGTTTAATTTTTCACAAGTTGCCGCCCTCCGGCAAGCGCCGGAGCGGATCTTCCTCATTTCGAGCCGCTGGATTTGTTTAAACAGTTGCAGATGCGCTCTACAAGGCGGATGCTGCAATGGCGGGGGCTAATTGCGGCAAAGCGGCGGCGGAGAGCCTGCGAAATAACTGATTGCGGTGCATTGTATTCTCCGATATAAGAGCCAGATACGAACCACATTTCCATAGCTGAGACCCTATGACAGCTCTTGCAGCTTCTTCTCACTCGCATACTCGGAAACCGTTTTGGCGCAAGACGTGGGCACAAGTCATCATCGCCGCCGCGGCCGGAGCCGTTGTGGGCGCCGTTTGGCCCAACGCCGGAATTGCCGTCAAGCCCCTGGCCGACGGCTTCATCGCCCTCATCAAGCTGAGCATCACCCCGCTGATTTTCCTGGTGGTTGCCACCGGCGTCGCCCAGGTGGGCGACATAAAGAAGGTCGGGCGCCTTGGACTGAAGACGCTCATCTACTTTGAAATCATCACCACTTTCGCCTTGCTGCTGGGCATTACGGTGGGCAACTTCGTGCAATTTGGCGCCAGCGTTCAGCGGCCCAGCGCGGCGCAGGCGGCGACGGCGGCGCGATTCACCAAGATGCACGCGCAGTCGGTGCCCGAGTTCCTGTTCGGCGTCATACCGGACAACCTGTTCGGCGCCTTCGTGCACGACAACGTGCTGCAAGTGCTTGCCATTGCCTTGCTGGTCGGAACCGCCCTGCTACACCTCGGCGAGACCGGCGCGGCCATCCGCAAAGGGTTGGAGCGGGCCACCAGCCTGGTGTTCGGAATCGTCAACATTATTGTTCTGGCGGCTCCGCTTGGGGCCTTCGGCGCGCTTGGTTTCACCGTCGGCAAGTTCGGCGTCGCCACCCTCTATGCGCTGGGAATGTTCGTGCTGACCGCCTGGGCCACCTTGGCATTCCTTTGCGTAGTGGTTTTCGCCTTCGTGTGCCGATTGATTGGGATCAGCCTCTTCGATCTGCTCGGGCGCATCAAGCGAGAGCTGCTAATGGTGGCCGCCACCTCTTCTTCCGAGGTCGGAATTCCGGGCATGATGGAGAAGCTGCAAGTGTGCGGCGTCTCGCGCACGGCCCTGGGTCTGGTGATTCCCACCGGATATTCCTTCAATATGGACGGGGTGGCGATCACGCTGCCCATGAGCTGCCTCTTCATCGCCCAGGTGTACGGCATTCACCTGGATCTCCGCCAGCAAATCACGATGTTTGTGCTGATGCTGTTCACCTCCAAAGGCGCTGCCGGCGTAACCGGAGGCGCATTTGCCACCCTGGCAGCGACGGTGATCGCCAGCGGCCTGCCGGCCGAGGGCCTGGCGCTGCTGCTCGGAATCGACCGCTTCATGTCGCAGGGCCGCTCGATCACGAACATGATCGGCAACGCGGTGGCGGCGGTGGTGGTCGCCAAGTGGGAGGGCGAATTCGATCCGGCGGCGTGGAAGGCGGGCCGGGCACTGCTGGCCGAGCAGGAGTCGGCGCGGACAGTGGCCGCGGTTGCCGATTAGCGGCGGCATCGCGGAATGGCACGGCTGACGCGCCGGAACGACAATCGAGAAGGAGTAAAGAACACGTGAATCATTCAACTGCCGGAGATCCCCGGCCGCGGCTGGCTCTTACCATGGGCGATTGCACCGGCATCGGTCCGGAAATTGTGGCCAAGGTGCTTTCCACCCCAGCAACGGCAAAATCGGCCGTTGCTGGGGACCCCGGGCATGGCAAGACGCTGAACGCCGTAGCCCGTCTGGTCGTGGTTGGCGATGCCCGCGTGCTGGAACTCGGGATGCGCGATGCCGGCGTAAAGCTGGCATGGCAGAAGGCGCCGAGCGCGGCAGCCATCGACTGGGCGAGAGACACAGTTCCGCTAGTCGATTTGGGCAATATCGATCCTTCCCGCTTCCAGCGCGGCAAGGTCTCCGCCGAATCCGGCAAGCTCACCGGCGATACGCTGGCCCATGTCATCGCGATGGCGCGCCGGGGCGAGGTGGACGGCATAGTCTTCGCGCCGTTGAACAAGCGGGCGCTGCACGACGGCGGCTGGCACTTTGCCGACGAGCACAAGATGTTCGCCATCCTGCTCGAACACCAGGGCTACTTCAGCGAGATGAACGTGCTCGATGGCCAGTGGATGTCGCGCGTGACCGGGCACGTCGGCCTGCGCGAGGCGCTGGAACAGCTCACGCCGCAGCGCATTCGCGACGCCATTTTGCTGAACGACAGCATGATGCGCCACGCCGGAATCTCGCGACCGCGCATCGCCGTAAACGCACTCAACCCGCACGCCGGCGACAACGGCCTGTTCGGCCGCGAAGAGATCGATCTGATCCGGCCCGTGGTCGAGGAAATGAAGGCCCGGGGCATCAACTGCAGCGGGCCGTATCCGGCGGACACCATATTTATCCGGGCGTTCGCCGGAGAATTCGACGGCGTAGTGTCGATGTATCACGACCAGAGCCAGATTGCCACCAAGCTGCACGGCTTCCATCGCGGCGTCACCGTAACCGGCGGGCTGCAGACGGTCTTTACCACTCCGGCCCACGGCACCGCATTCGACATCGTGGGCAAAGGAGCCGCCAGGGAGGGCGCCCTGGAGAATGCCATTCGCATCGCGGCGCAACTCGCAGCTTCGTGAGGAAAAACGTACCGCTGGTCTCCAGACCGGGGCCCCCAGCAAGTCCGCTTTTGACTTGCCGGGGTGGGAGACCGGCTGTAGGTGCGGACGTCTCGTACGCACCTTGGCCCTAAACGGGCAGGCGTGGACGCCTCCCGGACAGCCGGCCTGGAGGCCAGCGCTACATTTTTGAGCTTTCTGTAGTGAGAAATCCGACCAGGATTAAGGGCTCAGGGCAACTTTTCCTTTTGGCATTTTCAGATTCCCTGCTGTAACATTACACGTCCTTGTAACTGCCTGCGTTGTTGACGGCTAGGCTGATCTGTTCTGCCTGCGACCGGTCTGCCTGGGCTGTCATTACCAGCAAGAAACGGCGGCTGCTGTGGCAGAAGGTCCGGCTCAAGCGGGCTGGGTTCCGGCAAGCGCCGAGGTGCTGGCAGGGGCGAAGCTAAATCGAACGCAGCCAACGCCTCCTTGGATGGTTGATCAGAAATCGAAGACAACTCATGAGTGCCGAACAAACCAGACCTTTCCTTGAGATGCGCGGGATCGTCAAGCACTTTCCCGGCGTCCTCGCGCTGAAGGGTGTCGACCTGGATGTGCGCCTGGGCGAGGTTCACGTGCTGCTGGGCGAGAACGGAGCGGGGAAGTCCACCCTCATCAAGGTTCTCTCCGGCGTTTATACCCCGGACTCGGGCGAAATCCTGTTTGAAGGCCAGGCCGCGCACATCCGCAAGCCCCACGACGCGCAAAAACTTGGGGTCAGCACCATCTACCAGGAATTCAACCTCGCCCCCGATATGACGGTGGCCGAGAACATCTTTCTCGGCCGCGAGCCGATGCTGAGTGAAAGCCTCGGCCTTGTCGATCGCAAGAAGCTGGTTCGGCAGACGCGCGAGATTTTGTCCACCTTCGACATTCGCGTCGCTCCCCAGACCATTGTGCGGCGGCTAGGCGTGGCGCAACAACAGATGGTGGAAATCGCCAAGGCTCTCTCGCTGAATTCCAGGATCATCATCATGGATGAGCCGACGGCGGTGCTGACGGCGCACGAAATCCACACCCTTTTCCGCATGATTCGCGACTTCAAGGCGCGCGGCATTGCCATCATCTACATATCGCATCGCCTGGACGAGGTGAAGAAGATCGGCGACCGCGCAACCATCCTGCGGGATGGCGCCAAGGTAGGAACGGTGAACGTCGCCGAGACTCCCGTGGACCAGCTCATTCGCATGATGGTGGGACGCGACCTGAAGGACAAGTTTCCCAAGGTCAGCGTCGCGCCCGGGGAAGAGGTCTTGCGGGTGGAGCACCTGAGCCGCAAGGGCGTCCTCCACGACATCAGCTTGAGCCTGCGCCGGGGCGAGATCCTGGGCGTCGCCGGGCTGGTCGGGTCCAAGCGCACGGAGATGGCGCGGGCCGTCTTTGGCGCCGACAGGAAGGACAGCGGACAGGTGATAGTCCGCGGCAACCCGGCCGAAATCAAGTCGCCGGCGCACGCCATCAGCAAGCGTCTGGCGCTCCTGCCGGAAGACCGCAAACAACACGGCGTGCTGCGCTACATGTCGGTGAAGCACAACATTACCTTGAGCATGGTGAAGCGCTTTTTGCACGGCGGTCTGCTGAGCCTGGGGCAGGAGAAAAAAGCCGCGCAGGAATCTGTCTCTTCGCTGCGCATCGCCACGCCCAGCCTGGACCGCTGGGTAATGTATCTGAGCGGCGGCAATCAGCAGAAGGTCGTCATCGCCAAGTGGCTGGGGACGGATACGGATATCTTCATCTTCGACGAACCCACACGCGGCATCGACGTGGGCGCAAAGGTGGAAGTCTACCAATTGATGGGCGATCTGGTGAAGCGCGGGGCGGCCATCATGATGATCTCCTCCGAGCTGCCCGAGATTCTGGGCATGAGCGACCGCATCATCGTCATGCGCGAAGGCCGGATTGCCGGCGAGCTGACCCGCCAGGAGGCGACCGAAGAAAAAATCTTGAATTACGCTCTGGGCACTGCCTTGCCGGAAAACGATCCTTCCAATCCGGCCGGATTGGAAGTGCCGCCAGTCGGGAATCCCGGAGCACAGGGAGCAGGTATATGAGCGAGGCCGGTGTAAGCAAGGTTCAGAAGGCTCAAGAAACCCAGGTGGAGGCGCCTCCCGCTCCGGCGGCGAGCGTCTGGAGCCGCATTCCCTGGGGCCGGGTCGGCATGCCGGCGGTGCTGGTGGCGCTTTGCATCGTCTTTGGCAGCGTTAATCCCAATTTCTGGAGCGAGGTGAACGTCGCCAACGTTTCCCGCCAGATCTCGATTCTGGCGCTGATTTCCATTGGCCAGACCTTTGCCATTCTCAGCGGCGGCATCGATCTTTCGGTTGGTTCGCTGCTGGCCCTGGTCAGCATTGTCTGCGCCCAGCAAATGCTGGCTTTCGGGCTGGTGGGCGGAATCGTGGCTGGCGTTCTGGCCGGCGTTACCTCCGGGGCGGTGACCGGTTTCCTGATCGCCAAGGCCAAGCTGCCTCCTTTCATCGCCACCCTGGGAATGCTGGTGGCGGCCCGGGGCGTTGCTCTGACGCTGAGCGGCGGCCTTCCCGTAGTAGGTCTGCCGAGGGCGTTCCTGTTTATCGGCGCCGGCAAATTCGGCCCCATTCCGGTTCCCGCATTCATTGCCGCCGTGGCCTTCATCCTGGGACACATCATGCTCAGCCGCACCCGCTTTGGGCGCTACGTCTATGCGATGGGCAGCAACGAGGAAGCGGCCATTCTGTCCGGCATCAATGTTGTCAAGTACAAGATCCTGGTGTATGTGTTCAGCGGCCTGTTTGCGGGCATTGCCGGAGTGGTGCTCACCTCGCGTGTGATCTCCGGCCAGCCCACGCTGGGAGAAATGCAGGAGCTGTACGCGATTGCAGCGGTTGTCATCGGCGGCGGCAAGATCACCGGGGGCGTTGGCAGCATCGGCCAGACGTTGATGGGCGTGCTCATCCTGGGGGTGCTGGCGAACGGATTGAATCTGATTCAGGTTTCGTCTTATATACAGAACATCGTGATCGGCGCGATCATCGTGCTGGCCGTCTATGTCGATCTGGCCCGCGAACGCCGTCGCGCATGAGTTCACCCCAGCTTAACGTTGCGGCTTTGGTTTTCAAACTGGATTGAAGGGTGCCCTGATATTGATTCTTTCGTGGAGGGAAAGAAAAATGATAAAGCGTTTCGTATCCATATTCCTTTTACCCGCCCTGATGCTGGTACTCTGTGCCGGGTGGGCGCAAGCACAGGCCAGTAAATCAGCCCAGGCGGCGAAAGCAAAGGCGGCCGAAGCCGCGAAATCCGCCAAGCCTGCCGAAGCAACCTTACCGCGCCCCCCCAAACCCGCCAAGAGTTACACCATTGGGGTGCTCATCCCGCAGCTTTCCAACCCGCACTTCATCGGGCAGGCTTTTGGCTACACTGACGAAGCCGAGAAGTTGGGCGCCAGAATCATCCTGCACGACGCCGGCGGCTACCAGTACATCGAGAAGCAAGTTGCGCAGATGGAAGACCTGATTGCCAGCAAGGTGGACGCCATTGACCTGGTCGCCATCAACGGCTCCGCAACCGTCCCCATGGTGGACGCCGCGGTCGCCGCCGGCATTCCGGTCATCAACTGCAACGTCATGACCGAAAACCCCAAGGTGGTGACACGCATCCGCTCCGATGACACGGAGATCGGAGAAAAGCAGGCGGACTTCATGGCCAAGGCCCTTAATTACAAAGGCAACGTCGTCATGCTGCGCGGTCCGGCTGGGACTTCGTGGGCGCAGATTCGCGGCGATTCCTTCAAAAAACGCATGGCCGCAATTGCTCCTAACATCAAGATTCTGGGCGAGCAGTTCTCGCAGTCAACGCCCCAGGACGGCATGCGCTTGATGGAAGACTTTCTTCAGACCTTTCCGCAAATCGACGGCGTATATAACGGCGCCGACATGACTGGCGTGGGCGCCGCCAATGCCCTGCAGGCAGCCGGCAAGGCCGGCAAGGTCATAATTACCGCCACCGACCTTCAGCCGGATAACGAGAAGTTCCTGCGCACAGGGGCCATGACCGCGACGGTGTTGCAACAGACCGTCACCATTGGCCGCTGGTGCATACGCGCCACCATCGATTATCTGGAACATCGCCCCCTCCAGAAGGAATACTTCACCCCGCTGTCCTTGGCAACCAAGGACACCATCGACAAGGTTGATATGACCACGGTGCGCGCTCCCGTGGGCTGGAAGCCGCCGGTCAGGTAAGGTCATACGGCTTGCTTGAGTTATGTGCCAGGGAAGGACTTAAAGTTCTTCCCTGGTTTTTTTATCAAGAACGCTGCGATCCGTGCGGAGATTTTTTGCCCGTTTCACCCTCCATCCAAAGGGCAGCCACAATCCGCTGCTCCGGCAGCAGCCGCGAAGAGACCCGGAATTGCCCTTCCGTCACAAAATGCTCGTGGTTCTCCTCCAGCTCGTCCGGCACATAGCGGTAATTCGCCGTCAGCCCGAAAGACTGGGTCAAGCCATAGGGACGCAGATTGCTGAACGGGTTAATGCGCTCCAGGCGGGCCCCGTTGGACAGATGAAAGTTGGCCACCGGGTCGAGCACCCGTCCGTTTACGCGTAACTGCGTGAGATAGGCAAGCGCCAGACGATGCAGCGGCCTGGCCAGTGCATCGCGATGGTGAAGCGGGTCCTGCAGCAGGCTGAACAGGGCTTCCACCCGGTCGCCCTTGCCTGATTCCGTGAGAAGCCGTTCCTCGAAATCGGCCAGCAGCCGCGAAAGCCGCGGGCGCGTGAATCCCTCCTGGTTGTGCTGGTCACGGAGCGCCCGCGCAAATCGCGTCAGCGGCGACAGCGTCCCGAACAGCTTTATGCCCGGGAATTCGGCTCCGAGTTCAACCACCACCTGCTTGATGAGAAAGCTGCCGAAGGAAACACCCCGCAGCCCGTCAAGACAGTTGCTGATGGAGTAGAACATGGTGGTGTCTGCCTGCTCCGGTTCGAGCACCGGCGCATTGACGTCCAGCAAGGGGTCGAGTTCGCCCACCAGCCCCTGGGTGAGCGCGATCTCGACAAAGATGATGGGCTCATCCGCCAGCGCCGGATGGAAGAAGGCAAAGCAACGGCGGTCGGGCGCCAGGCGGCGGCGCAAGTCTGACCAGCCATTGATCTCATGCACCGATTCGTAGCGTATGAGTTTTTCTAGGACCAGCGCCGAGGTGTGCCAGCCGATGCGCTCCAGCCGCAGAAAGCCCCGGTTGAACCAGAGTCCAAACAGATATCGCAGCTCCGAATCCAACGGCATCAGCTCGGGGTGATCGCCCAGGAGGCGGACTACCCGCCCGCGCATGGAAACCAGCGTCTCCGTCCCGCGCGGGGCCGTATTCATCCGTTGAAACAGTTTCTGCAGAGGCGATACCATCGCCGCGGCCAGCGCCTGGTAGTTGGCGAAGGTCGGCGAGCGATGATAGTTGGCCGCCGCTTTGCTGATGAGCGCCTCGCTGGGCCCAAACTCGCGGCAGAGCATCTGGAAGAATTCGAGCCGCTGAGCATCATTCAGCGACTCGTAGCCGGCTATCAACTCCTGGGCCAGCGCCGTCTGCGAAGCCTCCCCCAGTTGGGAAATAAGCTGCCGGCAGATGGCGCCAATGTCCTTATCCCGCACCTTGCGCAGGTTCTGCAGAAAGGCGCGGATGAATCGCGGCATCCCGGGGTGCACCGGCCCCGGCTCACCTTTAGGCGCTGCATCGGGTGGAATTGGCAAACGTGCCCTCCTGCGGCGAGTGAGAAATGCCGTAGTTCGTTATTGGATAAGGATTTTACTCGGACGGATCAAACGCGCGCCAGTCCACTCGCGCCGGGTCCCCATCAAAGCGCAGCTTTTGCGCGTTGATGGCCACCACTCCGTTCCGGGCCGCTTGCCGCTTGAAATGCAGCGGCCAGCCGGGCCGTTATCTTTCTTCCGAAATCCAGATCAATTTTTGACTCCGCATTTTGACGATACATGTTGTACCATCGGTACACCCCAATCAGATGAGGTAAGAGATATGCCGCCCACAGGGCCTTCTACCAAGAAACTGGTTTTCTTGCTCCTTGCATTCGTCATCATGATCGCTATGGCCTTTATGCCCAAGCCTGCCGGCCTCACGATTGCCGGACAGCGGGTGATTGCGGTGCTGGTTTTTGCCGTCATGATCTGGATCACCGAGGCTGTTTCTTACCCGGTCAGCTCCATGCTGATCCTGTCGGCGCTGATTGTCTTCCTTGGCATCTCGCCGGCGGGGACTGCCACCACGGGCCAGTTGGGCACCGTAAAGGCGATCCCGGTGGCCATGAGCGGCTTTATCAACCCGGGCTGGGTGCTGGTTTCCGCCGGCCTGTTCATGGCCGCCATCATCGCCCAAACCGGCTTGGAAAAGCGTTTGGCGCTCAAGGTCCTGCAGATTGTCGGCCCCAAGGCCAACAACTTCATCGCGGCCATGATCATCATTCCCCAGATTCTCGCTTTCATTATGCCCGCCATGGTGGCCCGGGCCGCGACTTTGACGCCCACCGCCTTCGGTCTAATCACCGCCCTGAAGCTGGACAAGAAGAGCACCTTTGCCAGGATGTCGCTGTTGACCATCGGCTTTGCCACTGCCCTTTCCGGTATCGGTGTGCTCAGCGCCGGCGGCTCGAACGTCTTCACCACGGGAATCATTTCGCGGGCCTTGGGCAAGACCATTACCTGGGGTGACTGGTTTATTTACTCCTATCCGCTTGTCATCGTGATGTGCATCATTCTGTATTTCCTGATAACACGCTTCAACAAGTTCGAATACAACGAGATCCCCGGCGGCCGGGCGGCAGTCAACAAGGCCATGGCCGACCTGGGAAAGATGAGCACCAACGAGATCAAGATTGCCACCATCTTTGGCGTGACCGTCCTGCTGTGGGCAACCGAGAAGCTGCACGGAGTCGATTCCAACACGGTGGCTGCCCTGTCGGTTTGCGCCACCATGATGCCTTACATCGGAGTAACGAGCTGGAAGGAGACCGCGGGTAAGGTGGAATGGGGCGCCATTCTTCTGTTCGGCTGCGGCCTGTCGCTGGGCGAGCTCCTGTTCACCTCCGGCGCCGCGGTTTGGATGGCCAAGGTTTCGCTCGGATCCATGGGCCTGGAGAGGCTTAGCCCGCCCATGATCATGTTGGTGATCGCCTGTGCCGGCGTTCTTATCCGTTTCGCCTTCTCCAGTGTCATGTCGGCGGCGGTTACGGTGGTCCCGACCGTGCTTGGATTGCTGCTCAGCTTCAACAATCCGAACCTGCCCATTTGGGGAATCCTTTTGATTTCCTGCTTCCTCGTCTATTTCTCATTCGTCATTCCGGTCAACGCGCCGCACGTGCTGTTGCCGTATTCCACCAACACCTTCGAGATAAAAGACACCATCAGGATGGGTATTCCGTTCACCCTGGCGGGAGTCGTGATGATCGTTGTGCTCAGCTATACGTACTGGCGCTGGGTCGGCGTGATGTAAGCGCCAGCCGGGACGGGACGTCGCCTTCGGGGGTCCATCGCGGGCCCCCTTTCCTTTTCCGCAACGACGGTTGGGGAACGCCCGTTCAACATGCGCGGAGGTGCTTCCTCGATCCAAGCTCCGGGATTGCGATCTGTTTCGATCTGTAATACAGTCATTCGCGACAGCTCCAGTACAAAAACACTTTGCAGTTTATGGGAGAATCTATGAACAGACGCGACTTCCTCGTTGCCGGCGCGGTCGCCGGCGGCGTCGCTCTCACCGGCAGTTTCGCGGAAGCGAAAAAGACCAAAACCCCGATCATCGATACGCATGCGCACTGGTATCCGCAAGCCTGGGTCGACATGGTTGCCAAAGATGGAGCAAAGTATGGCGCCAAGGTCGGGAAAAATAATAAAGGCTATGTAACCTTTTCGACACCCTAGTTTTTGGCTATCTTTACGCCTGACTTTGTCGACATCGACGAGCGCCTCAAGGCGATGGATAAGCAGGGCGTCGACGTGCATGCACTGTCATTGACTAATCCCATGGTCTATTGGGCTCCCGGCGATTTCGGACTGGCGCTCTCGCAGGCTTTCAACGATAGCTGCGTCGAGGCCCACGCCAAGTATCCCAAGCGCTTTGTTGGCATGGCGATGCTGCCCATGCAGGATCCCAAGCTGGCTTTGCAGGAGCTGGAGCGCGTGAGCAAGAAGCCGGGAATGCGCGGCGTGTACATGTCCACCGTACCGGCGGGCCGCGAAATGGAGGCGAAGGAATACTTCCCCGTCTACGCCAAGTGCGAAGAGCTCGGCTGGCCGATTTTCCTGCACCCGGTGGATACCGTCGGCATGGAGCGCATGCCGAAATACTACTTGCGCAACCTGCTGGGCAATCCCTATGAATCGGGAATCGCCGCCGCCTATTTGATCTTCGGTGGCGTCATGGACGCGTTCCCCAAGCTGGACGTCATGCTGCCCCACGGCGGCGGAACATTCCCCTGGCTCTCAGGACGCTTTGATCGCGGAGTCGCATGCCGCCCTGAGCTTAAGCACATGAAGCAGCCGGCCACCGCCTACCTGCGCCGCTTCCATTACGACACCATCACCCACAACACGAAGATCCTGTCCTACCTGATTGATTACGTCGGGGCGGACCGCGTCGTTCTTGGCAGCGATTATTGCTACGACATGGGCTACGACATGCCAGTTCAGGTGTTGGACAAGATTCCGGCCAAGCAGCGTTCCTTGATCCTGGGCAGCAACGCGGCCAAACTACTCAAAATATAGATGGTGAGTTCGGCGCTGGCTTCTTGACGGCGCCTTACCTCGCCCCTTTAACGTGAACCCCAGCACACCCGCTTTTGGCGTGCTGGGGGATCGCTCCGCGTGACATTTATAGCCGCCATATCCCATCCGGCCTGCTAACCCTTGAAGCTTGAACTCAAACCGTGAAACGTGAAACGGCCTTTGCCGCCTACCCCGGCAAGACACTAGCCAGCGCGTCGCGCAGGCGTTCGGCGGGACTGGCGGTCAGCGACCACGGGCTGGGCTGCCTTACGACGTGCAGGTGGCCACGTTTGTCCAGCACCTCATAGCCGCTCGATCCGTCATGCTCTCGATAGAAGCGGATGGCAGCCACCGCCCGGCCGACGTGCAGGTTGCTCAGCGTGATTTCGGGCAGCCATGGCGGCAGGTGCGGGTCAACGAAGAGCGCGTGCAGCGGCGCGTAAGGGTAGAGTCCAAGAATGGATTGCAGCAGGGTGAAGACGGTGGAGGACGACCATGCCTGCGGCCAGTTGGTCTTGGGGTACATGGCGGGAAACGGGTGACGGTCATCGCGCTGGTGCCCGGAAAAGACTTCCGGCAGGCGGTAGAAGTCGAACATGGCGGCGGCTTCAAAGATGCCGAGCGCGATCTTTTCGACGTAATCGTGCAGACCGTAGCGCATGAAGCCGACGGCGAAGCTGCCGTGCTCGACCGGCCAGACGGCGCCCCGGTGATAGCTGAACGGATTGAATGCCGGGTGGCGCGCCGACAGGGTGCGCACACCCCAGCCGGTAAACATGTCTTCCGCCAGCAGCCGTTGGGCGGTCTGCCGCACCAGGGCATGGTCGACGATGCCGCAGGCAATGCAGTGGCCGGGATTGGAGCCGACGGAAGTGATCTGGCGCTTCTCCGCATCCAGGCCCATGGCGAAGAAACCTTCTTCCCGCATCCAGAATGCCTCGTTGAAGCGCTTCTTCAGTTCGGCGGCTTCGTGGTGGAGGCGCCGGGCTTCATCTTTCATGTCCAGCCACCACAGCAGCTCGGACATGTGCAGCTTGGCGAGATAGAGGAAGGCCTGCTCTTCGCAAGTAGCGATCGGCGGCTCTACCTGACGGCCATCAGCGTAGACGATGGCGTCGCCGGAGTCCTTCCAGCCCTGGTGCTTGGTTCCCTGAGTGGAGCGCGTGAGGTATTCGGAAAACCCGTCGCCGTCCAGGTCGGCCCACTTGTCTTTCCATCGCAAAGCCTTGAGCGCTGGCTCGACATACGGGCGGACGAGTTCTTTGTCGCCCGTCCAGTGCCACAGCTCGGCCAGCTCTACGGGGTAGAAGCCGGATGTGGTTGCCGCCCCGTAGTAACGCGCCCGCGGATTAAAACCGAGCATAGCCAGCGGCCCGGTATGGGCCTCGTGCAGCATGCGGCCGGGCTGCTCGTCGCGCCAGTCGTCGACCTTTGTTCCTTGCAGGCGCGCCAGCACATCGAGAGTTCCTTCCATCATGCGCGTGCTGACCATTCCCGCTTCCCACGAGGCGGTCAAGGTATCGCGGCCGAAAAGCGCGACGAAGATGGGAATGCCCGCGGCCATTACCCAGCGATCTTCAGCTCCATCCAGATCGTGCAGCCGCAGCGCGGAAAGGTCGTGCTTGGCCTGCTCCAGCGCGCCCACAACCACCGGGCTCAGCGTCTCAGCATGGGGTGAGCTGAACGCGGTGGAATCATCCAGGAAGCGCGCGCGGGCCATATCAAACTTGTTCGTCGTGGGCTGGAATGCGTAGCACGGATACTCGGGGTAGCCCGGCTGGTTCTCCACCTGCGGCTCCATGCGGATGCAGCCATGCCAGTGTTCCAGCGGTTGGAGCGAAACCTTGAAGACGATGGCCTTGCCTGAGTACGTTGGCTCCGAGCCGTAGTTTGCGATTTGAATGGCGATGGCACGGTGAATGCCGGCATCGCCAACATCGCCCTGGTGTTCGTAGTGATGGTGGGCCACGTAATCGAAGAGCAGCTCCCAAGTGCCATCCGCTTTACGGCGCCAGTCACGCGTGAGCTGGCCGAACTGCTCGCGCTGGCGCACGGTTTCTTCCTGGTCGGCAAAATCGGCGTCGATCTCCAGTTGCATTTGGAATTCAACCGCCTGCTGGGTGTAATTGGCGAGATCCGCGTCCTCGTGCATGCCGTAGCCAACGGCCCGCGAGAGCCGGAGCTCGATGCTGCGCTCCGAGGCTTCTTCCATCTCGCCGCTGCCGCGGTCCTGCAACTCATCCTTCGCGTCCGGAGCCTGGATATAGTAGCCCATCCACGAGTGCTGCTCGACGTTGGAGAGCGCGACCGGCAGTGGCTGCCTGCCTTCAATCAGCCAGCGGTAGCAGGAAAGCATACGGGTCTGGTGGACGAAGAGGCCGGCCAATGAGTCCGGCTGGATAAAGCCGTCCAGGCCGGTGGAAAGTACCGTGCGGCCCTGGCTCAACTCGAAGCTGTCTTCGCGTGGGTGCAGCCGTATCAGCTTGCGCGGTCTGCTGCGGGAAGCAGAGCTTGGAAGGTGATTGCCTTTCATGCCGCTTTCTTGTGCGGAATCCATGTTGTCTGCCTGGTTAGATGTAGCGGCGCCGGCCAGTGATGTTGCGCCAGCCAGGGTCCCCGGCGCGTCCGCTTTTGGCGCGCTGGGGTGGGAGCAGCATTTTCTCCTTGTTCCAACCTCTAGCCTGCGTTCAAAATCAAGACCATACTGGTCAAAGCCGCAGGGCAGTCTCCCAATCCGTATCTATTTGAGGGACGAGCCTGATTGCGGGTTTCAGTTGAGGCGTTCGTCTCCCGCGGGCCATTGGTCCACAAATTTGCGACCAGCGTCGCCAAAGGAAACATCAGAATGCGTGATTCCAAGCCGCGTATTTCGCCCGAACAGTTGCGCAGCAGCCGCTGGTGGGGTCCGTCGGACCTGCGGTCCTTCGGCCATCGTTCCCGGTTGAAGCAGATGGGCTACTCCGCCGAGGACTATGCGGGCCGTCCGGCCATCGCCATTTTCAACACCTGGGACGACCTCAACCAGTGTCACGCGCACTTCAAGCAGCGGGTCGAAGACATCAAGCGTGGCGTGCTGCAAGCCGGCGCCTTCCCCATCGAAATCCCCGTCATGGCCCTGGGCGAGATGTTCATAAAGCCTACGACCATGATGTATCGCAACCTGCTGGCCATGCAGGTGGAGGAGTCAATTCGCTCCAACCCGGTGGACGGCGTGGTGCTGATGGGCGGCTGCGACAAGACGACTCCGGCGCTGCTGATGGGAGCCATCAGCGCCGGGGTGCCCGCAATTTACTTCCCCGCCGGCCCCATGCTGCATGGCAACTGGCACGGCAAATCGCTGGGCAGCGGCAGCGACGTCTGGAAGTTTTGGGACGAAAAGCGCGCCGGCAAAATCACCGAGCGCGACTGGGACGAAATCGAGAGCGGCATTGCGCGCTCGCACGGAATCTGCATGACCATGGGCACGGCCGCGACCATGACCTCGCTGGCGGAGGCTCTCGGCATGTCGCTTCCCGGCGCTTCCTCCATTCCGGCGGCGGACGCCGGACATCCGCGCATGGCGGCCGAGTGCGGCCGGCGAATCGTGGAAATGGTCTGGGAAGACCTTCGTCCGGCCGAGATCCTGACGGCCAAGGCGTTCGACAACGCCATCATCGTGCACGCAGCCATTGGAGGCTCGACCAACGCCTTCATTCACCTGATCGCCATGGCACGCCGCGCGGGAATTGAGCTTACCCTGGACCGCTTCGATGAGCTTTCGCGCGGCATTCCGGTGGTGGCCCACGTCCGGCCTTCCGGCGCTTACGTCATGGAGGACTTCTACTACGCCGGCGGGATGACCGCGCTGCTGGCGCAGATCGCCTCCAAGCTGGACTTGAGTCAAATCACCGTGACCGGCAAGACCCTGGGCGAGAACATAGCAGGCGCCGAGGTTTATAACCCCGACGTAATCCGCTCGCTGGGTAATCCCATTTCGAGCGGAGAAGGACTGGCGGTCCTGCGCGGCAACCTTGCTCCCGATGGCTGCGTGATGAAGCCTTCGGCCTGTGATCCCCGGTTCCTGAAGCATTCCGGCCCGGCGCTGGTCTTTTCGAGCTACGAAGAGATGGCAGCACAGATCGAGCGCGAAGATCTGGAGGTTACCCCCGATCACGTTCTCGTGCTGCAGAATGCCGGACCGCAGGGCGGGCCGGGAATGCCGGAATGGGGAATGTTGCCGATTCCCAAAAAGCTGGTAAAACAGGGCGTGCGCGACATGCTGCGTCTCTCCGATGCCCGCATGAGCGGGACCAGCTACGGAGCCTGCATCTTGCACATCTGCCCGGAAGCTTACGTCGGCGGACCTCTCGCCCTGGTTCGGACCGGAGACCGCATCGAAATCGACGTGGCCAGGCGATCCATCAACCTGGCCATTCCAGAGGCAGAGATGGCCAGGCGGCGCGCCCAATGGGTGCAGCCGCCGCCGCGGATTCCCCGCGGTTACGGGCTGATGTTTGCGCAGCACGTCAGGCAGGCGAACGACGGATGCGATTTCGATTTCCTGGAAGGCCAGGAACAGGTGCCGGAACCTGTGATTCATTAAACACGGACGGAATATATAAGGAGAGACAATGGCGCTTGTACCGTTAGGAGACGCAACATTTCTATTCACGGCTCCAGGTTTGTCGCTGATGGGACCCGGGTGTTCCAAAGAGGCCGGGACGCAGGCCAAGAACCTGGGTGCGACGCATGTTCTGCTGGTCACGGACAAGGTGATTGCCAAGCTGGGCATGGTTGACCAGATTAGAGGCCATTTGCAAGCAGCCGGTCTGAAGGTTACGGTCTTCGATGGCGTCGAGCCCGATCCGACCGACAAGAACGTCCACGCCGGGGCGGAGCTATATAAACGAAGCGGCTGCGACGCGCTGGTCTCTCTGGGCGGCGGCAGCGTGCATGACTGCGCCAAGGGAATCGGGGTGGTGGTGACCAGCGGCGGCAACATTCTCGAATACGCTGGCCCCGATCG